>CAZJME010000082.1:0-3771 GCA_964547235.1 uncultured Candidatus Saccharibacteria bacterium | reverse complement strand
AACTTCATAAAATTATATAGGATAATAGGTATTGACCCTAAGAACCCGACAAATAAACATATTTTTATCAAGAAGTCGAAACCGCCGGTTGGACTGCTGTAGAATAGCTCTTTGCCAAGCGGTTTTGTGAGCCAATTGATAATAGTCTCTTGGAATCGATATCCAATTATGCCGCCCGTAAATAGTGCGAGTAAACACCACAACGCCCGTCGGCGTAGTTCGTTTACGTGCTCAGCAATTGTCATGCGGCCGGTATCGTCTGTCTTGGACTTGAAGTTTTGGGCTGTATGTTCGGGCGTACTAATTCGATTTTTTTCGCCAGTGCTCTTTTCGACAGGGTTATCTGCTGCAAGTACTCGTTTTGTTAGCGGTTGTTTTGCCGCTGCAGTATGCTTAACATTTTTTTCAATTACTGTTGCGGTACTTGCATTCTTAGAACCTTGCTTGTGTTGTGCAGTGGACTGACGTTTCGAAGGTATGACGTCATGAAACGGAGAAAGTGCGATGTTACGCGTGCTAATTCGCAAGAAATCTCGCCGGGTCAAAAGGGGCTGTGGTCGGTCAAAGTTTATGACCGGTCGCGCAGAAACCACGTCTTGTATGTGCCTCCTGCCGGGTCCAGTCTCCACTGTTAATGCCCCTAAACTTTTATTATCTAGTCTCTGTGGAACTATTTCTTTTGTTGTTCAGAGATCGCTTTTACGACTTGGCTGTCATTCTTTAGGTTCTCCCAGAAGAGCACCTGATTAGACTGGATATACATGGCGTCGTCTGGTCCGTGAAGTTCGCTGCCAAGCTTGGCGAGCGAAAGGCTTTGGTTTTTGTCGGCCGGTGCTTGTGTATCTGGAGTCTTACCATCTTTGACCTGAAGGTAATAGATGTCTCTAAGGGAGTAACCTTCTTTGGTTAATGATTTGATCTTTCCGAAGTAAACCTGTCCATTGGTCAGGAATACGGCTTGATATTGATTGCCTTGGATCTGTTTCGTAAAACTGTTCTTGTCTGTAACGAACATTTTGCAGGCCGCAAGCGCGGCGATCACTACTATAACTACAATAATAGTAACAAGCTTTTTCCATGTAAATTTGCGCCCACGATGTTTTGGCATGACGCCACTACTAGTTACTTGTTGTGTAGAGTTAGGCGCACGCTTAACAATTTGGTCCATTTACAATACCCTTCCTTCTTGACTTTAAAACCTATGCCTTTGAGTGTAGCTTAAAAAGGTAGTGCTCGCAAGAAGCCAGGCACGTCTTTTTCGGCTGAGACGTGATATGGCTGCAAAAAAACTAAAATTTCGACGTCATAAGCACAACTAGTATGATAAGCTTTAAGCATAAAATCATGCAGGGGTGCAGTGAGACGACATACTTATAAACACATTCTTGGGGGCATCACGTTTGTGGTGCTGTTGTTGGCCGGTGCTGCCGCCCCAGTTGCGGCAATTGCGGCGCAGGCTACAACCTCGCAAGGCTATAGTTCGAAGAGCGCGCTCGGCGAGGGAACGCTAGTTAGTCTGAGCAATTCTGATGCCCAGACTATCGAAGCGGCAACGTTAGATAACCGCGACAAACTGCTCGGCATTGCGATAAAACCAACGCAAGCGCTCGTGAATCTAGAAGATGGTGCTAATAACATCCAGGTAGTAGCAACTGGCCAGGTATCTGTTCGGGTTTCAACGGCAAATGGCGAAATAAAACCGGGAGATGCGCTGAGTCCATCGCCCATTGCGGGCGTAGCCATGAAGGCTATCAACAGTGGTAAGATAATCGGTACGGCCCAAGACGGCTTTACAAAAAATTCAAAAAATACTAAAGCGATTGAGCTTACTAATGATCAGGGCGGTACGCAATTGGTTGTAACTGGCAAGATTGTAGCCAGTCTATCTGTTGAAGACTGGACGCCCAATGGGCCGCCAAACAGTACCATCCTAAATGCAGTACGCAGCTTTCTTGGCAGTGCCGTTGGTAAGCCTGTCAGCAACGGTCAGGCATTGTTGTCGATTGGCATCATGCTGTTCGCTGGTGTGATCGCTTGCATCATTATGTATAGCGCTGTTAGCTCAAGCATTCACTCTATCGGCCGCAACCCATTGTCCAAGAACATAATCAAGCGTAGTTTATTTGTCATGATTAGCCTATCGCTAGTCATCGTTGTGACCGCTTGTCTTGCGGTTTACCTGATTTTGGGAGGCGCGTAGATGAGCCAGCTTTATGTCGATCTTATAAACATGGGGAACTCGTCTGGACGAATCACTCGCGTACAGCGGTTTACGGCTACGGTGTCTGGGCTTCCTGGGGCTGCTATCGGCGGAGAGGTGCTTACTGAGGATGGCGTGGTCGGGTTGATAAAAGCAATACACGAAGATAGTGTGACTGTCGATTTATTAACTAGCGAGCATCAGGCAATCGGTTGCGGAGTCGTACTGCAACGTCCGCAATTGGCCATTCACCCTAGTGAAGCATTGCTGGGTCGTGTAGTCGATCCGCTACTTCGTCCGCTGGATGGAGGCGAGGCTGTTGCGGTGGGCGAGGCGGCGGTCGTGTTCGGACCGGCCCCGAGTTTTGCAGAGCGTATGCTGCTCGATCAACAACTTGAAACTGGAGTAACTCTTGTAGATACGTTGTTCCCGATAGTCATGGGGCAAAGAATTGCCATCATGGGGGACGCCAAAGCAGGCAAAACAACCTTCACGACACAGGTTGCCATACATCAAGCTTCGCTCGGCAGAAAAGTGGTCGTTGTTCTTATTGCTAAACGGCGAACCGACGTGGAACAACTTATTGAAGATTTTAGGAGCAGCGGTGCATTGGCTAATGCCGTTATAGTGGTTGCCGACAGCTTTGCTGCGTTGCCGCTCGCCTACCTCGCACCGTATAGCGGCGCAACGATCGCTGAGTACCTGTGGAAAAATGATTCGGACACTATTATCATTTACGACGATCTATCGAGCCATGCCAAGATCTACCGAGAGATGGCCCTGCTAGAGAATAGTCCACCAGGCAGAGAGTCGTATCCGGGAGATATGTTCTACCAGCACTCCTCACTTTTAGAACGAGCTGGCAGGGTCTCTGCCAACCAGCGGTCACTTACTGCCTTGCCAATTATGACGACGGCCAACAATGACATTACCAGTTATCTGTCGACGGCCTTAATTTCGATTACAGATGGTCAGCTGGTGTTTGACACCGAAGAAATGCAACGCGGCAACACTCCTCCAGTGCATGTCGGTCTTTCGGTCTCTCGTGTTGGTGGGCGGGCCCAAGAAGGTCTACAGAAAAAGCTGGCACAAGAAATCTTTCGTTCTTTGGCAGCCTACCGTCAGGCAAGCTCCTTTGCTCATTTTGGCCAAGACTTGCCAAGTCAGTACAGGGACGCTTTGCAGCTTGGCGAACATATACAGTCGTTCTTCAACCAGGAGGTCGGTGAGATGTATACGCTACCGGAACAACAGGTTCTTCTCAAGGCTGCATTCCTAGCGGGCGACAAGAATTTGGATGTCGCGGCAATCAAGTCAGCGGTTAAGACTATGGTAGACGGCAGCTTGGCCTCGATGACTCATGAAGATTTGGCACAGGCGTTAGTTGATAAACACCAGATTAGGGGCAAGACATGAGCCTACAAACCAGAGCACTCAAGGAGGAGCTAGAAACTATCGGTCACGTTGAAGAGTTGACCGAAGTATTTCAGAATACGGCTAGCATAAAGATTCGAGAAATCCGCCGGAAGGTACTCAACTCCAAGGTATTCTTTAATGATCTGTGGGGTATT
>CAZJME010000081.1:0-3791 GCA_964547235.1 uncultured Candidatus Saccharibacteria bacterium | reverse complement strand
AACCATTTCCGGTATTGTTGTAGGAGTCTATCTTGGACAGGTCAAGGTTTGGCGAGAAAAACGCAGTACCTTCTGGGGCGACGTTCTGGTAGATATCTGCATTAGTACCAACCAGGGTGCTGTTAGCCTCTAGATCAAAAACGTACCCATCTCCGCTTGAACAGGTATTGTTATACACCTGAACATTGTCAAAGGTAATGTGGCTAAATTGTCCCGCGTAGATTCCACACGTATGCTCGCCGTCATTATCCCGCACCACAGTATCGGTGAGAGAGAAGTCTGCACTGTTAATGTTTCGATCCGCCTTCACCCATATAGAGGCATGGTCGCCAGTTCCGATATTGTCGTGCCATACGGTATCGTGGATGCCGATGTTGACTTCGGCCGGGCTAGACCCCACAAAGAGGCCTTTCGAGTTGGTTACTGTTAGGTGTTGCAGTGTTAGATCGTGCAGGCTACTACACCTACGTAGCTCATACCATAGCTACCACCACCGTTGATGATAACGGTGCTCACGTTGGCGCCATTGAGTGTGATGCCTGTATCACCCAAGTCTAAGTCGCTTGTCAAAGTATACGTTCCAGCAGGTATCTGAATGGTGTCATTGCCGCTACCGGCAGCGCATTCACCAGCGCCTCCGCCGGTGTCGGTATCTGCGGCAGCTACGGCCTCACGCAGAGTACATGTGCTGTCGTTGCTAACGGTATCTGCCGTGCTGTCGACCGTAATGGTAGCGGCACTAGCGTGACCGGTATGCAATACCATGACAAGTCCGGCAAACAGTAGACCGATTATTATTTGTTTGTATTTCATTTTGTACCTCTTAAGATGCTTATGACTACTGTATCAGACGTAGGCCTTGTGTCAAGGTTGAAATGTGTAATTACGGCAATGTTGACAATGCACTGGTTCAGGTATATAGTCGTGTCTTATGGTAAGTAAGGCTATGAATCAGTTCTATTTTTTCTGGTTTACACCCCACAATGAGTGGCGCCTTGCTTCAATGTATCAATAAGAGATAACAAACCAGAATCAAACCGCCACCAGGCGGTTTTTATGTTTTAAAGGAGCTTTATGATAAATCAAGACCATCCGCCAATTTCACCCAGAGAAGCCCAGGCATTTTTAACAGCTATCGGCTTTGAGGCAAGTGCCGAGGACTGGCGTTTGCCGACTGAAGTAGCGGATGGAATGCTTGCGTTGGAAGCTGATCGAGCGGCCAAAAAAATCGATTCTACACACTATCAGGACGACATAAGAGTTCTCGGACGAGCGAGCTTGCAAGCCATACGACCCGCTTGTAGTTCAGACTATATGGTCATCGGCTAAATATGGGCCCCATTGGCAAGAGCTGCTGTTAAGAAAAATGGCTATGAAAGACATAAGAAAGTATTTTCCATGAAACAACCTCGACACACTTATCATTGGTTTACTCATATAGGGCGGTTTGCTATGTATTTGTAGTACGAAAAAAATTACGAATGCACAAGCACTTAAGAGGACGGTTTTTATTCAATATCGAAAGGAATTATATGTCTACCAACATAATCGAGCCCAGTAACCCCGAAGGAATTTTGCAGCGATTACCGGCGCCTGACTACGCAGTTAACTTTCAACCGACGTTCCCGGACAATGATCTACGAGAAGCTATCGGCGAATTGCAGGCCACCGAGACAGTAACCACACCTGAAAGCTGTCTGGCGCTCAAAAAGCAGCTATCAACCCCCGGGGTAGTTGTCGTTACCGCAGGCAGTTGTCATGAGTCTGTAGAGCTAACGACGCCTATTCGGGAACTGGCCCAGCGTGTCGAACGTACTCAAGAACTCGTCTTGGCAAGCCCCCTGGGCAAGAGCGCGCTTACAATACACCGCAGCTGCGGACAGAACACCAAACCGCGCTCCAGCGAGTTCGAACAGACCAACGATGGGAGTACAGTCCATTCGCATATGGGTGATGCGGTAAATGGAGCCCCGCTACACCTGCGTACACCGGCCGCTTTTCGCATGGTAGCAGCCGCCGTGCAAGCACGCGATCTGTCGCGCACGCTCGAAGCGCGAAACAACCTTCATTGGCCGACAGCTCACGAAGCCATACTGCTGGCCTACGAGCATAGCTTCGTACGCGCCAGTCACCACGGCAACTTCTTGCTATCGGCCGACAATCCATGGATTGGACTGCGCACCAATCATCCCGAAGGACCGCATGTACAGCTCCTTAGCAATGTGGAAAACCCCGTTGGAGTCAAGATAGGCCCCGGCAACAATGAAGACACGATAAAAGGCCTCACGGCTAAGCTCAACCCGCTGGACGAACCAGGCAAACTAATCTTTATGATTCGATTTGCCCTGGAGCAAGCGGAAGAAACAGAGACCGTACTCCGTGCCATTAAGCGCTTTGCACCGAAGTCTCTGTTACAGTACGATATTCACGGTTCAACTGTCACGAATACGCGCGGTCAGAAGATTCGAGCCGTGCAGCGCATTATCGGCGGCATCGAGCAGTTAGCGCAGTTGACAGAACAACACCAACTCAACCTTAACGGCGTACATTTAGAAACCACTACGGACGATGACCGTTTGGAATGCGTCGAAACAATCGATGACCAACCACGTGACCCGGGCAATGTTGATCCGCGGCTTAACCCCGAGCAAACAGCCCGAGTGCTGGCCGCCGTCGCCCATTACATTGGAAATTAAGAAACATCATAGGATATAATAATGTCAATGAGTAAACCAGTCATTCTCACTGGCCTGCGAGCCAATAACGACCTACACATCGGCAACTACTTCGGAGCGTTGCTTCCCCTGATCGATATGGCCAAAAAACGAGCAGGTGAGTATCAGGTCAATTTGTTCGTACCCGACCTTCATAGTTTTACCACACCCATTGACCACGGTGTTCTACACGAACAAATTATGAATAACCTGCGGCTATTCGTCGCTGCTGGATTGCCTCTCAACGAACCCGACGTACACATTTATCGACAGAGTTTTGTCCCAGCGCATAGCGAATTAGCCGTAATTCTTGATAGCTTTACCGGTTTTGGCGAAATGAACCGTATGACGCAATTTAAAGACAAGTCAGCGAAACTAGGTGATGATCGTGTAAGTGTTGGTCTATTCAACTATCCCGTGTTAATGGCGGCCGACATATTGTTGTACGAAGCGCAGTATGTGCCGGTCGGTGATGATCAGTCGCAGCATCTAGAGTTTACTCGTGATATCGCAGAACGCATGAATGCCAAATTTGGCGATATACTTGTGACCCCCGAACCCGTAAAAAAACAACACGAATTTTTTGGCAAAGACCAGGGACTCCGCATCAAAGACTTGGCTGACCCTGCGAAAAAAATGAGCAAGTCTGACGATAGCGACAAAGGAATAATATTCTTGAGTGATGACCCCGAAGCTGCCGCCAAAAAGATTATGAGTGCCACTACGGACAGCTTGGCGTCGGTAAATCTCGATTACGAAAAACAACCCGGTGTAAGCAATCTGCTACAGCTACTGGCTTTACTTACCGGAGATTCGCTCGATTCTGTCAGTCAAAACCATGCCGGTCAATCCAACTATGGCGAGCTCAAACAAGAAGTCGCACAGCTAATAAAAGCCTTCCTGACGGACTTCCAAAAACGTCTAACAGCTGTTGATGAGCAGCAGTTGCTCGCCAAGCTGGAAACCTCCGAAAAAGCCATGAACGAGGCTGCTAATGCCACGCTATTGAAGGTGCAAAAGGCTGTTGGCCTGCGTAGCAAATGAGGTACATCGTTGCTGACTCTGACACAAATAAGC
>CAZJME010000080.1:0-3805 GCA_964547235.1 uncultured Candidatus Saccharibacteria bacterium | reverse complement strand
TCCGGTGGGGGGAAGACAATTTGCGCTAGAAGTATCTTGGGTGAAGATGATACGATCGAGGCTTACACCGTCTGCATTTCCGATCATTTTTACGGTGTGTGAACCTGCAGCAAGATTGACACTCAGGTAGTTTGTTTGACTTTGTCCGCTCACCCAGTACCACGCATTTGCCGGGATGGAGCTGCTGCCGCCTACTGTGGCGAGACAATTACCGTCTATCTCCAACAGAAAGGTGTTATGGCTGCTGTCAGGAACTTGGATGCGACTCCATACACGATAAGTACCGGCTCCCGTAGCCGGAACGGTTATAGTTGCGGTTACCGTGCCGAAGTCAGTGCTTGGCGCCGTGCAAGCTGCCGCAGAAGCAGGTAGGGCTTTCACTATCCCCCCTACGATTAAAACAAAAGCAAGCACTAACAACTTACGACCGCTGTTATTTATGGGTAGTACCCGTCTTTTCATCTAGCCAGTCCAGTTAGATAAGATTATTGATAGATCGAAGCCATTAACTATGCCGTCGTGGTTAATGTCTGCCGTGGCATCGCTGGTTTTCCAACTAGACAGGATTGTCGACAGGTCGTAGCCGTTTACCTTGCTGTCGTGGTTTATATCGCCTGACACAAAGACGTTAATGGATACACCGACAGTCTTTGCGGAGATATTGTTTGCAGCATCTTTAGCGGCAACGGCATACACATGGCTGCCAGTACCAGCGTTTGTTACTTTATAGCTCGGAGATGTAGAGGTGCCGATTTGTGTTCCGTCGCGGTAGACGAGATAGCCACTTACGCCGACGTTGTCAGTAGAAGCCGTCCAGCTTAAGTTGATATCTTGCCCGCTGATAGCACCGGATAGATTTGTTGGTACACTTGGAGCCTGGCTATCTTGTAAGGTGCTCACATTTGTTGCGGCTGACTGGGAAGAAAGATTATTCTTAGCATCATACGCGGCAACAGTATAAGAATACGCTGTGCCGGGCGCTAATCCGCTGTCCGTATATGTAGTAACAGTTGGGTTTCCGACCTGGGTGCCGTTACGATACACACGATAGCCCGTAACTCCAACGTTATCGGTTGACCCAGTCCAGTTTAGGGTGATAGAAGTCATTGTCTGACTACTTGAAGTAGGTTTGCCGGGAGTTGACGGTGCTTGGGCATCAGCCGATGTAGTTGCCGATACGGCGGTCGACTGACCTGAGACGTTGCCTGCTGCATCGAGTGCCGCCACGGTATAAGAGTATGCTGTTGCTGGTGTCAATCCGTTATCTGTATAGCTAGTATTTGAAGTGGAACCGACCTGTGCACCGTTCCGGTATATACGGTACGCTGTTACTCCAACATTATCAGTGCTGGCTGACCAGCCAAGATTAACGCTTGTCATGGTGATAGTGTTGGCCGTCAGTGCGGTTGGAACTGTAGGTGCTGTCGAGTCGACTAGAACAAGGTTTGCAGTATTTTTTATTGATAGTATGTCCTTGTTAGTTTTACTGCTTACAATGATAGACTCGGCTCCTAAGCCCACAGTTGTTGAACCGGTAGCGAGGGCCTTGAAGGTTACGGTCGACACGAGAGCATCGCCGCTGATTGGGGCGGTTCCACCATTTGTCCCGCGAGCTATTTCTAGTGTTCCTGTACCAGCCTGATTAGAGGCCACCAGAGGAAATGACGTACTCGCGTCGCTCGTACTTACATACTGTAATTTTGTTGAATCAAAAGTAAGATTAGCTTGGACAAAGTTAACCGTATCATCGGTAGCGTTGATACGAATCGCAACTTGCACGGTGCTACCTATGTTGACGGTTGGAGTAGAAGGTACGAGAGACATAGCTCCACTTGCGGCAAAGATCCTACTCACTAGGTAGCCCCCCACGACCGCTAAGATAACAATGATTACTATCGTCTTACGCTGTAAGAAGGTTCGCTTTTCTCTCAAGTTTATTTTTAGACGTAATTTTTTCACCAACTACACGCTTATACTTATGAGGCCACTATACACTGTGTGCTGTGCGATGGCAAATATAAATCGAGGGTTCTGCACAGTTGTAGGCAGAATAGCGTACCAGCTACTCCACAATTATGGTTCCCAAGAGAGTTGGTGTGTCATTTTGATGACCCTCTTCTTCCTCGGGCAAGGCATAATACTTAAAGGAACCGACCTTATCAGCAATAAAATTAAACCCGCCAGGCACGTTATCCGACGGGTGATTTTCGGTTATGATGTTGTATCCTTCAAGCTTTATACGAACCTCTTCTTTAACAGCTCGAATTTCAATATTAACGCTATCACCACGCTTAACTTTTATGGTGCGTGGCCCCTCGAGCACCTTGGTTTCTTCAATAGTTAGGTTCGTCACGGAGTTAGGGGTGTTGACTCGTTCATCGTAGTGGTGCGAAGCCACCGGAGTCGTCGTTCCGCTAAGAGGGGCAGGTGCGGTTGGAGCCGAAGCAGTTGAACGCGGTTTTACGCCATCTTTCTTTGTGCCGCCCATGTACAACCAAATAAGCATTCCAAGTAAAATGAGTAGCAGAATGAGCTGCAGTTGACGACTTCTTGATGTCCCTAAATTAACGCTCATTGACATATTTTATTTCCCGTTGAAAAAGTTAATTAAACTAGGTGCTTGACCGCTGTCGCCAAGTAATGGTGAAACTCCCAGCATGTCTTGCCAGGTACGCGTAGCACTAATATGACTAATAGGTGCGCTGTTTGCTGCAGGTGAAGGTGGCGACGAACCAGGTTTTATCGATGGAGCAATAAGCGCATTTGGTATCGGTGTATCCTCGTCCCACAAAAAGAATATCGCAGTGTCGCCAGACTTATACTGAGTACTATTAAGTAGTGGCGTAAGAAAACCCTGTGCCCACGCGTCTCCGCTGGCAATAGTATTGTTGTGCATATTTTGGTTGTTTGTCGGCAACACCATCGAGTAGGCGGGTAAGTTGCCGCTATTTACATCTGTCATAAAGTTATTGATGGAGAGATCATTCTGGTTGCAATAGGTTGATTGGTTTGAGGATTGAGCGCCAAGGTTGGTGTAATAGCGTAGTGGGTCATGATAGGCTCCCGAAAAGTTAGACGTTGCACAGCTTCCGGTTGAACCGCTTTGGTAGACTCGAGCTGTTTTATTGATTTGCTTTAATTTGTTGAAGATGTTGTCAACATTACTTGTCTTGCTGTAGCTATCGTCTTTCATGCCATGAACTGAGGGTGGCACCCCGCTGGTTAGCGTGGCGTAGTTGGGTTTCGAAGCATAGTTTCCATCGGTCTGCCCATTGGCTTTATAATTAGCATCTTTCCAATTGGTGTATGTTCCACACTTGTGCGCAAGATTGGTAATGAAAGGAGCGTCAGCGGTGTTGATAACCTCATTGTATTTCTTGTTTTCAAACATAATGACCACTATGTGTTTCCACTGAGCAGGTGCTGCTGCAGCGACACAGGGATTTTCAGCACTTACCGTTGGCGAACTCTTTGGTGCTGTAAATTTCACGGCCTTATTAAACGATGCAGTAAGGTCGTCAATACTTAATGCTTGGGTAGTGCGAGTACCTGTTTCCGGTTCAAGCGATACTGTTGGTGTGGCAGCTTTGCTACCCGTTAACAGTATCGTGCCAGTTACTGCGATGGCGACAACTAGCAGCCCTAAACGAGCAGTATCATGCTTGCTATTGTTCTGCAGAGGCCTTTTTTGCGTTGGCTGCTTGAACATAATAGCTTAAGTATAGCAGAACGGAGTCTATAGGTTATTGACCGATAGTTCCAACATCAAACGCAACCGTTAGAATAAAACATGTAATCGAGAAAG
>CAZJME010000079.1:0-3827 GCA_964547235.1 uncultured Candidatus Saccharibacteria bacterium | reverse complement strand
CCCAGGCAAACGGCTAGACTTAAGGCAGGTTGCGTTTGGTTCTAGAATTTAGGGGCAAAGAGAACACCCCGGCATCGAGTATAATAGTTGGTAATGAGTAAAAACATTTTTCCCAGAGATTTTTGTTGGGGAGCAAGTATTGCTAGTCACCAGGTTGAGGGTGGCACGGTTAACCAATGGAGCGTTTGGGAATTGGCTAACGCCAGTGAACTGGCAAAAACTGCCAAGCAACGGCTGGAGTATTTAGAAAACTGGGAACAGATACAAGATCAGGCGGAAGATCCACACAACTATGTGTCGGGTAAGGGCGTGGATCACTATCGCCGCTATCAAGAAGACTTTGACACAGTAAAGTCACTCCACTTAAATTCCTTTCGGTTTGGTATTGAATGGTCACGCTTGGAGCCGGAAGAAGGAAAATGGGATGAAAAAGAAATTGAGCATTATCGAGATTACATTAAAGAGCTAAACCAGCGTGGCATAGAACCGTTTTTGAATTTGTGGCATTGGACCGTACCAGTATGGTTTGCCGATAAAGGAGGTTTTAAAAAAAGATCAAACTTGAAATATTGGAAGCGTTTTGTTCGGCGGGTTGCTCAAGAGTACGGAGATATGCTGCATTATGTTATCACGCTCAACGAGCCAAACGTTTACGCTACATTTAGTTACCTAATAGGAGAATGGCCGCCACAAGAAAAAAGTTTTTCTGCTTTCTTATCGGTTTACCTGAATCTTATAAAGGCGCACAAGCAAGCGTTTAGAATTTTAAAAAATAGTCAACCTTCGTTACAGGTTGGAGTCGCGCAGCAAATGGCAAATATCCAAGCTCGTCGGCCGCACAATCTTTTTGATGAAGTAGGTACCTGGTGGATGCGATTTTTTTGGAACTGGTGGTTCAACAATAGAATTCGCAGACAGCAAGATTTTGTTGGCTTTAACTATTATTTCAGCGATTATTACCAGTATTTCACGCGCAGGAATCCCGGTAAACCACTTAATGACATGGGCTGGTATATGGAGCCTGAAGGCCTGCACCACCTATTGGTAAGAGTTTCGGCACACTACAAAAAACCGATATTCATTACAGAGAACGGACTTGCCGATGGTCGTGATCAATATCGACAATGGTGGATTGAGGAAACGATAATTGCAATGGAGCGTGCTTTGAGTGATGGAGTTGATCTGCGAGGTTACTTTCATTGGAGTTTGCTTGATAATTTTGAGTGGAAATATGGTTGGTGGCCGAAATTTGGGCTGGTTGAAGTTGACCGGAAACATGGCATGAAACGAACGGTGAGGCCAAGCGCGCGTTGGTTTGCAAAAAAGATTCTGTCGATGCGCCACGGTGCTTTGCCCACCAAGCAAAACTAGAGCCTAGTGTTCGTATAACGCTGCTATACGCCATATATTGTGGAAAAAATCCTTAAGATAAAAAACTGTGGATAACTTAAGCAATTTTTACTCGTTTTCTTCAGAAACTACTTGCTTGTGGGTAATGGTGGGTAGTACTATGCATGTCAGTGGGTAATCGTGGGTAGCCTGAACAGGCTCACCGAGTAAACCGCGGCACATAAAACAAAAAATACAATCAAGTGGAAAGGGAAGATGTCTCAGGTCGACTATTTCGAACGTAAGCTCGATGACAAACGTCGGTTAACCATACCGGTTGAGCTTCGCGCCGAATTCGCCAGTGGCGTAGTCGTGACCCAAGGCTTCCAGAACTATCTCCACCTTTACCCCAAATCGGTTTGGGACGAGCAGGTTGAACCACAGCTTCAAGGTAATATCCTTGACGAAAAAACGGCCGACCTCAATGTTCGTTTCCGAATGGGGAAGAGTGATAGCCCGATTGACGAAAAGCAGGGGCGAATCACTCTAGAGCAACACCTGCTCGACTTTGCCGGTATTGACCGACAAGTTGTCGCAGTGCGTGCCGGTCGTTATTGGCGAATAATGGCTGTGAAGTAACGGTACTTTAACAATCTAACCAATTAGTTATCATCCTCCCGGTTCATCGGGAAGAGCAGACCGACAAAATGTATGACATCTTGCCAGCACGATGAGAAGCCCGAAAAAGGTGTCTCATCGATCTCGAGATCAGCTAATTGGCAGTCAACAAGTGGATAAAAGGCTAACCACTTTAAAACCTTCGTACCTTCCATAAAAAACACCTCCCAAAACTCCACCTCACACATAAGTCTCTCAAATTGGTTAAAAACGAAAGTAACGTTTTGTAGCAAAAAGCTACACCAAACAATTACCTTCATGAGTTCTTTAACCAAAGACAAAAACAAAAACTCCCAAAAAACAAAAAGTTGACTGCTGATTAGGTGATCTTGCAAAAAATAAAAGCAAAAACATGCACCAAACAAACACAAAACACACACCAGTTTTACTGCGTGAAGTTCTACAATACCTTGAGCCGAAACCAGGCGAAACATACCTGGATGTCACGGCGGGGTACGGAGGACACGCGCAAGCCGTCCAGGCGCATACCCACGGTTGGCCAGTTGTATTGGTTGATCGGGACGAGATGGCGGTAGCGTACTTGCAGCAGAAGTTTGCGAATCACAACTGTGAAATTCGTAGACAAGACTTCTTGTCCGCAAGCCAGGAGCTGGTAGCCGAACATCGTGCCTTCGACATGATATTGGCAGATTTGGGCGTGTCATCACCGCACCTTAACATAACGAGCCGAGGTTTTACCTTCCAAACGGAGGGACCTTTGGATATGCGTATGGATCAACGCCAGTTGCTTACGGCCGAAACTATTATCAATAGTTCATCGGAGATCGAGCTACAGCGTATTCTGCGCGACTATGGCGAAGAGCCGCGCGCTAAGCGTATTGCGCGAGCCATTGTCGAACAGCGTCCTTTGCATACCACTACCGAGCTCGCTCATCTGGTTGCCAGGCAATGGCCGGGTAGAAGTAAAGTTCATCCTGCAACGCGGACGTTTCAGGCACTGCGCATAGCAGTGAACGATGAGCTTGCAATGCTCAAGGCTACGTTACCGCTATGGATTGAGTTACTCAAGCCGGGCGGTCGCCTTGCCATAATTAGCTTCCATAGTCTGGAAGATCGGTTGGTTAAACAAGCGCTGAGTGATCGAGCGGGGAACCGCTACGATGCTGAGCTCAGGCTACTGACCAAACGTCCGGTAACGGGCAACCCACACGAAATCGCTTTTAATCCGCGTGCTCGTAGCGCTAAGCTACGCGCCGCAGTGAAAATAAAAACCAAAAAGAAAGGGAGTACTTAAATGCCAATCCAGGTAAAAAGCACATCCCGAGCTTACAAAGTACGCGTACGCGTATTGTAAGAGTCAGCGGCGGCTAGGCAACTAGCCGCCTCCAAAACAAACATAACAACAAAAGATAAAATATATGACTTATTCAAGTTCGCTCGCTATGAGCCGCCGGCAGTTTGCTGGCAAAAATCAAAACACTACAACTTTCCGCAACAACGACCGTACGTTGGGTCCGGTGAGCAACACTATTGTATTAATAGTGCTAGCCTGTATTTTGGGCTTACTGTATCTGACTCAAGTTACCAAAACTAATGCCTTTGGGTATAAAATTGATAAGCTTACTAAAGAGCAAGCAAGCTTGCAGCAGGAGCATACTGATCTGGAGGTGGCTGCGGCACGTTTACAAAATTTAGAACGAGTTAAGAATAGCGAAGTCGCTAAAAACCTAGTGTCTGTTGCACCAAGCGCCACACTGCAAAACTAGTAATTGTATGTACCAAATATCCCATGAACCAACGGGTAACGTGAGTAACGCTGGTCAGCGTATCCGTATTTGGTATGGGCTCTTAGTGATAGT
>CAZJME010000078.1:0-3838 GCA_964547235.1 uncultured Candidatus Saccharibacteria bacterium | reverse complement strand
CGGCGATCTTGTTGGTAAAAGTCTCTTTGAGCAACATACTTTATGATTTCACCACGAGTTCGTGCGCGGGTATTCGGTGGCCGCTGGACTAATTCCGCAATCTCACCATCGCTAAACCGCATAGCGTACTGGCCACGTGCCCGTAGTTTATAGCCGATCCCTTGTGGACCAAGTCGGTCATACACCAGGTCTACTTCTTGTTTATGCTGTACCAATTTTAGCTTATCTTTCAGGCGTTTCGCAGCATGTAGTTCTACGAAATTTTGGCGGCAAAGCCAGTCTATTCGATCGGTACAATCAACATAATCTCTGCGCGGCAGATCTTCTGTGACCGAGGACCATGAATCGGCAACCTTTTCTTCCTGCTCAGACAACATGCCAGCGTCCTTGGCTTTCTGCCCAAGCGCTGCATACTCTGCCTGAATATCGACCGCGGTCAATCCAGAACCGTCTCGCAACTTGAGGACCTGTGACAAACTTGGATCTTGTGCAACAACACTGGCTGCTTGCCCAGCATTTTCCAGCAACGGAACATCAACCTTCCAACCATTTTCTAGTACACGCAGCAAGATCGAAAATGTTCCCAGTTGCATCCATGTCGCCCAAGGAGATATAGTAGCCTCGCCCGCTTGTACATGTAGCCGAGCAGATTTATCGCTAAAACCTCCACTATGAGATTCGTCGCGTGTATTTATCAACCCTTTTTCCCGGGTTGTATCCGAAGTAATAGCGCTCGTTGTGCGCCACTTCTTCTGCGAGATGCGGTAGCCGCCGCTATTGAGGTACATGCCGCTACCGGCAAATATTGAATTAGTAGCAAGGTGGCTCACTAAGAGCCCCTGGACATAGGTTGGGTCGGCGGTCTTTTGCGCTACTTCTGAAAAGAGCTTACGGCTAACCTCAAAGCTATGATGTGAACCCCACTGATTCCCCCGAGGGTCGCAGAGTCTCTTGTTGGCCACTGCAAGTCGTCCAGATCTGGCTGCCATGCATTGAGCTAAGGCAGAGACAGTTTGTTCCCCGGCTATTTCATATTGTGTCGCTTGCAGCGGTCCCGCACATTCTGGCGTCGCATACTCTGGATGGTTCCCTACGTCCCTGTATAAACGTGCACCATTACTTAAGAATTCACCAATAGACAATGTGCCTGGCGGTATGCTAGCTAGGAATAACTCTTGGCTGGTTGAGGATGAATCTTTTTTGCCCCCCAATGGATGGCGTACTCGACCTCAGTGCCCATGATTCGTTCAGGAACATTGCTCATAATAATAAAAGCAGCCCTCGCTGCTTAAGATTTGGTGGCTCCTCCCAGACTCGAACTGGGGACACAAGGCTCTTCAGGCCTCTGCTCTACCAACTGAGCTAAAGAGCCTTACCTCATCGATGATCCTTTATAGGCGCGACCTCGATGCGACAAAGTACTCGACTTATGAGAATGTTTGCTATTCTTTCCCCTTAAGTACCAGATAAGCATACCCTACCAGAGGTGATTTTTCAATCGCTCTTGCGAAAACGGTCTATATCTCGTGTGCGAGACTTATTCAGTACCTTTTGCATAGCATGGTCGAGGTCAATTTGCTCACTGTTTGCGAGGCAAATGAGGCCATACATCACGTCGGCAATCTCTTCATCTAATTCTTGTTTTTCTTCGGTATCTTTTTTGGGTTTTGAACCGTATAAGTGATTCAAGAGCCTCGCCACTTCGCCAACCTCCTCGGTAATTCGAGCGAGAATAGATAATGGCGCCCAGTAGCCGCTTCTTTGCTCTACTATCACGATATGGTCAATTTCTTCTTGGTATTCTTTGAGGGTTTTACTCATTTGGCGTTCCAAATTTGTGTTGCATGATCTTTTATTGGTTCTTCGTCGCTGCTCATGGGTAAATCTACCAGCTCGTCTTTGCTGAAATAACCTGTTTCCAGTATTTCGTCGTCCTTGGGCTCCAGCTTTCCGTCTTGCAGTTGCACACGGACGACCAATCTAAGAGCGATGTAGTTCTTAACATTTTTGCCACGATAGGTGAATAAAACGTCTGAATGTGATCTGACTCTAACGCCTAGCTCTTCATCAACTTCCCGTGTTATGCAAGTGGCAAAATCTTCGTCATGCTCCCAGCCACCGCCGGGAACTTCCCAGCCTTCGTCGCTCCGAACCAACAGCAGCCGATCTTTATCGTCAAACACCAATACCTTAACAGCTACTCGATAAAAAGGGCTGGGCAGAAACTTGTCAAACCTCATCTACTTTTCTTTTGAGATAAACTCTTTGACGCTTTTGACGGTGTCCATGAACTGACTCGGGAAAATAATAGTGCTGTTTTTCTCAACAGCGATTTCACTAAGCACCTGCAAATTTCGCAGTTGCAAGGCAATTGGGTGAGCGTTAATGATGTCAGCTGCTTCGCCCAGTTTGGCGGCACTCATTTGTTCGCCTTCGGCGGCAATAATCTTAGCGCGTTTTTCTCGCTCTGCTTCAGCCTCTTTGGCCATGGCGCGTTGCATGCTATCGGGCAGTTGAATATCTTTCAGCTCGACAGTGTCGACGTACACACCCCATTGTTCGCCAGTTTTATCGAGGATGTTCTTAATGGCTTCGTTAATTTTCGCTGTCTGGCTCAAAACCTCATCAAGTGTACTTTGCCCAACAACATTGCGTACAGTGGTTTGTGCGATTTGGTAAATGGCAGCCTGGACACTCTCCACGGCCACCACAGCCTTGACAGCATCGGTCACATGATAGTAGGCAACGGCGGCGACATCAATTGAAACATTGTCTCTGGTAATAATTTTTTGACTTTGCACCGGCAGGGTAACAATGCGCATCCCAACTTTAACCAGCCTGTCAATGACAGGAATCACAACACGGATGCCTGGTCCTTTGGCAGCCTGCACTCGCCCCAACCGAAAAATAACGCCCCGCTCGTACTGGTTGATAATCCGTATAACGAAAAACCACAAAATTATCACTGCCAAAACTACTACGCCGACAAAGCCCATACTGCCTCCTTATTGGATATATTGTAGCATAAGGTTGAAACCGTAGACCGAGATAGCTTTAGACGGTAATACTCAGAGCAGATGCTTCGGCTTGCGGCACCGCTGCAGTGGCCTCCAACCCCTGTCGAAATGCCTCGACTACAAAGCGTGCAAACCGCGGCTGGCACGCAATATCCGCGACATGTGCGCGCTCTTCAAATGCTGTCATTTCGGAACCATTGGCGGTTCTGAGACGCACAATAGGATGTTTGCCGTCTACGGCCGCCGTCCACAAGATACTACCGAGTTGCACGGGTCGAGCTACTGTAAGCTTAGGCTCAGCTAAACCGGCCTCGACATCGCTAGGATATATCAGTTGCGGGTCTGCTCGATAGATCTTTAAGCCTACCCCGATCTCAGGATATTCACCCGGTGCCTCATTGCCGGCCAAAAAAGACTGCGACCAACGCGTATCCACCGCTCCAGACAATTTCGGACTGCTACGCAGAGTAAAGCGCGTGAGGTGGCGACCTTTGCCAACGAATAGTGTAAGTGGATCTTCTGAGCGCTTATTAAGAAACCGTACGAAAAAGTTGCTAAACAAGTCTTCCGGAACCAGCGGCGTATCAAGCTCTCGATAATCAGGGAGCTCACGCAGTGGACCTATTTTCGGAGTCGCATCCCTTAACAGGGTGTACTGGTGATCAATTATCGTCCCTATGGCTGCGCATTCTGACCTTTTCGACATATAAAACCTAACCTCTTAACGAGCTTAAAGTATCCTAGAATTTCTTCTTTTGCAAGTTAAACGTAATCATTCAACACCTTTGCAACATAAAAGCAGGCTCCGTAAGCTGTAGTTA
>CAZJME010000077.1:0-3896 GCA_964547235.1 uncultured Candidatus Saccharibacteria bacterium | reverse complement strand
TTGTTGGCAAAGGCACCTGAATCCATCTGCACTTCAAGATCCTTAAGATGTTTAATGCGACCACTGATGGTATTTTGGTTTGTCAGCATGCCGCCAAGCCATCGCTCGACCACGAAAGGCATGCCCGCCTCTTCGGCGGCCGTACGAATAATGTCTTTTGCTTGTCGTTTGGTACCCACGAATAAGATTTGTTTGCCCTCGCCCGCAGTTTTTGCTGCAAAATTCAACGCATCTTCTAACGCTTCCACCGTCTTAGTTAAATCAATGATATGCGTCCCCTCGCGCTTGCTATGGATATACTGTGCCATCTTGGGGTGCCAACGGCTAGTTTTATGGCCAAAGTGTGCTCCAGCCTCTAGTAATTTTTTGATATCAACATCGATTGATGCCATTTGTTAAATCCTTTCACTTCGGTAGAGTACTACCTGGTGTTATCCTACATGGACTAACACAGGAGGATTATTTACTCACCTGCTTACTTGATAGTTCCTTTACAATAACAGATTGATGTCTCTAGGGCAAGTCTGTCTTGACCGAAGTCCAACAGATGTGTATAATCGCCTATTGTCTATGAAAAAGAATTTACACCCCGACAACTACCGCTTGGTTGTCTTTAAAGACCTCAACAACGGCGAAATGTTCCTGACACGCTCAACTGTCGCAACCGAAGAGACGGTTAAATATACCGATGGAAAGGAATACCCACTCATAAGTGTGCATATCAGCAGTGCCTCTCACCCTTTCTTCACCGGTCAAGAAAAACTCGTTGATATCGAAGGTCGTGTGGACCGCTTTAAAGCCCGCGCCGCAGCTGCCGCTAAGAAAAAGGAAGCTGCCGCAGCTCGTGGCAACAAAGCTCGCGGTAAGAAGCAGACCGAGGCCAAAAAAATTGGTGCCCCTGCTCCAAAGCAATAGCATTAAGCCTTTAAAACAGCTCAGATTTTGTGGATCGAGCTGTTTTTCTTTTATACTGGAGTAGCTATGAGTCAAAAAGAAGCCAATCTGCGAAAAGAGTATCAGGACTTGCTGGAACGCTTAAAAGATCCGGCTGTCTTTACTTCGCCCGATTATCCGAAACTTGCCAAACGTCAAGCTTCGTTGGAACATGTTATAGAGCTATTTGATCAACGTGACAGATTAAATCGCGATTACGACGAAGCTAAGCAGCTCAGCATGAATGGTGACGAATTGGCCGAACTAGCTCAAGCCGAACTGGAAGAAACTGACGCAAAACTACAAGACATACAGGCTCGCCTAAGTGAAGCACTGACTCCACAGGATCCTAATAATGAAAAAGATGCTATTGTCGAGATTCGAGCGGCCGCTGGGGGCGACGAAGCAAGTCTGTTCGCGGGTGATTTATTCCGCATGTATACACGCTGGAGTGAACTGCAAGACTTTAAGGTTGAACTCATTAGCGAAAGTCCGAGTGAAGTCGGTGGCTATAAGGAGGTTATATTTGCCGTTCGTGGTACCGATGTCTACAAATTCCTAAAATTTGAGGCAGGCGTACATCGGGTCCAACGAGTCCCGACGACTGAAAGCCAGGGCAGAATCCACACTAGTACTATCACCGTTTCCGTGCTTCCTGAAGCCGAGGAAACTGATATCGAGATCAACCCAGGTGACCTGCGTATCGATGTATACCGTAGCAGTGGCCACGGCGGTCAGTCGGTTAACACCACTGACTCCGCTGTTCGTATTACGCACTTGCCTACCGGATTGGTTGTTACCTGTCAGGACGAAAAGTCACAAATCAAGAATAAAGATAAAGCTATGGGCGTACTCCGCTCCCGTCTGCTACAAATAAAGATCGAGAAGGACCAGCAGCAACTTTCCGAAGCGCGTCGCAAATTAATTGGCTCAGGTGACCGTAGTGAGAAGATTAGAACCTATAACTTTCCGCAAGATCGCATAACCGACCACCGAATCGGTTTCTCGCGGAGTAATATACCTGGCGCTCTCGACGGCAACATAACAGACATAGTTGACGCTTTGCAATCATATGAAAAACAACTCGAAACCGACGAACATTCGTGATGCCCTCACCTTTGGCACCACACTTCTTCGTGGGAGAGGTATAGAAAGCGCCCGCCTGGACACTTTGCTCCTGCTCGAACATCACCTCAATGCTTCCCGGGCGTGGCTGCTGAGCCACCCAGAAGGTGAATTGCATCCGGAAATATCAGAAAATTTTTTACGTGATTTGCGCAAGCGTAGTAAGCAACAACCCATGGCGTATATTCTAGGTCACAAGGAGTTCTACGGTCGCAATTTTATTATTGAAAAAAGCGTACTAGTCCCGCGACCCGAGAGCGAGGACGTCGTTGAGTTAGCGCTTCTCCTTGCTCATAAAGACAAGCCATTACAAGTACTTGACCTGGGCACCGGTTCTGGGTGTTTAGGCATCACCATCCAGCTCGAGCGACCAAAGTGGCGAGTCACTCTAAGTGATATCGATGCGGTTGCCCTGGGCATTGCTCACAAAAATGCTCGCAAGTTCCAGATAGACAATAAAGTGTCCTACCGTCGACAAGATCTCTTGCACAGCGACACCTCGCCGTATGATCTGGTAGTAGCCAACCTTCCCTACGTGCCTTCGTCAATACAATCCAAGCCCGATTTACAAGCTGAACCAAAAATTGCCTTATTCTCAGGAAGAGATGGGCTCAGTCACTACCGTTCGCTATTTTCCCTCTTACAACGCCGAAAGCATCATCCCCTTTTTCTCATTACCGAAAGTCTGACAAACCAGCACCAACAAATAGAGAATCTTGCTAAACCTGCAGGTTACACGCTAAAGCGGACCCTTGGCTTGGCGCAGCTATTCATTCACTAGCTCTTTTGGGCTATTGATTTGGCGCCGCTTCAAGCGTTGCTGTCAGCTGTCGCTCCTTACCATTTCTATTTATCGTCAACGTAACCTTATCACCCACGCTATGTCGGCCCAAGACAGAAGTTAAGCTATTATTTTCATTGACAGGAGTATTGTCGACTCGGATAATAATATCCTTTTCTTTAAGCCCTGCCTTGTCGGCTGGGCTACCGCTTATAACCGTCGGTTGACCCGTGCTTGGCGCCAGATAGGCTCCACGCTTAACAGGAAGATTATACTGATAGGCATAGTCGTCGGTTAAACTAACATAACGAACTCCCAAATAAGGGCGCTCTAGCTTCCCTTTATTGAGCACGCTCTTGATGAGGCCTTGAAGGTCGCTTATAGGTATGGCAAAGCCAATATTTTCTGCATCACCCGCAACGGCAGTATTCATGCCAATGACATTGCCGTCGGTGTTAACAAGCGGCCCTCCAGAGTTGCCTTTGTTGATTGCCGTATCTGTTTGGAAGAGGTTTTGCAAAGTTTCGCTACTCCCGCCCATTTCGTCACCAGCCGTTAAGTTTCGGCCGAAACCAGAAATGATTCCAGAAGTGACAGTATTCTGAAACTGCCCCAGCGCATTACCAATAGCTATGACCTTGTCTCCTACTTGCATCTTAGAAGAATCTCCCAAGGTTGCTGGTTGCAGGGTTTTACCTTTCTTGTCAGTTACCTTCAAAAAGGCTGCATCTAGGGAGTCGCTATCAGCGGTTCGGCCTACAACTTGTACGTCTGATAAAGTAGTGCCATCCGATAAGGTGACACTTACCGAGGTAGTATTATCGGGCACAACGTGGCGGTTTGTCATGATAACGCCATCGCTACTTAGTATTATGCCCGTACCCGCGCTCTGTTCCTGCTGAGGAAAACCAAAAAACCCATTATTGCCACCACTTGCTCCAGTAACGTTGACCGAAACCACACTCGGCCCCACATCTTTAGCAATTTGGCTAATCAGTTGGCTCTCGCTGGAAATAACCTGACGATTAACTTCAGGACTTTTGCTGAGGCTAGTAGT
>CAZJME010000076.1:0-3975 GCA_964547235.1 uncultured Candidatus Saccharibacteria bacterium | reverse complement strand
AAAGATACTATTTTCGGACTAGTTATTGCAGCTTCAATAGCTATGTTCTGGAACTTTTTCTGGACCAAATATTTTATATTTCGTGGTAAAACCCCAGGTATTCTATTGAATGTTGAAGACACAGTTTTTGTTGAAGAGAAAAAATAACTTGTAATTATGACAATATCGGTATTAGGGGGCATACGGTAAGATGTAATCGTACTTTTGTTTTGTAAAAGGGTGAGAAAGGCAAGTAGATGAAGGCAGGAGTCATCGGCACTGGTTATGTTGGATTAATGCAAGGTACGGGTTTGGCTGAAATTGGCCATGATGTTGTCTGTATTGATAACGATGCTGAAAAAGTTGCCCGGCTGCAGAGTGGCGACATACCAATTTTTGAACCAGGATTAACGGAGTATGTGCTGAGGAATACGCGTGAAGGGAGACTTCGTTTTAGCACCGACAAGCGAGAAGCTCTCGGGGCGAGCGCTATATTCTTGGCTCTTCCGACTCCGCAAGGCGGTGACGGCGCAGCCGATTTGTCCTACGTATTGTCGGTGGCCGATGAACTAGGGGACTTAATGCAAGATGACGATCCTTTCAGAGTTATCGTTAACAAGAGCACTGTGCCTGTGGGCACGTCTGAAAAAGTACGGGCAGCTATCGCAGCCAAAACCAACGCACCATTTGCCGTGGTCTCCAATCCTGAGTTCTTGCGCGAAGGTTCGGCCGTGGGAGATTTTATGAAACCCGACCGGATTATAATCGGCTCTAACTCTGACCAAGCAACCGAAATTATGCGTCGTCTTTATGAGCCATTGGTTCGTCGGAACAAGGGAGCGCTTAAGGTGGGTGATCCAGCTTCAGCGGAAATTATAAAGTATGCCAGCAATGCGTTTTTGGCTACTAAAATTAGCTTTATGAATGCCGTAGCCAGGTTGTGCGAAGAAGCGGGGGCAGACGTAGAGTTTGTGCGCGAAGGTGTCGGATCGGATAGTCGAATCGGTGACCAATTCTTGTTCCCAGGACCCGGCTATGGGGGTAGTTGCTTCCCTAAGGATACCCATGCATTGGTGCACATGGCCCGTGAACTCGGAGTCCCAATGCATATAGTTGAAGCTGCTATCGAAACAAACGATGAACAACGACAACTGATTCCCAACAAAATACTTCATTACTTTGATGACGATATCAAAGGCAGGCGGTTTGCTTTGCTGGGCTTGGCTTTCAAAGATAATACGGACGACATTCGTGAATCACCAGCCTTGCCTCTTATTGATACGCTACTGGCTCGGGGTGCTTCCATAACTGCTTTTGATCCACAAGCTATGGATAATGTCAGAAGACTGTATAAGGATAACGATAACCTCGATTTTGCCGAAGACGAATATGGGACCATGGCAGATGCCGATGCACTGATTGTTATTACTAACTGGAAAGAATTCTTCTCTCCCGATTGGAATAGAGTCAAGGAGTTACTAAGGGCACCTGTGATATTTGATGGGCGCAATTTATATGACCTTAGTGAAATGGCAAACGAAGGATTCCACTATGAATCTATTGGCCGAAGAGTGGTGACGCCTCATGCAGACTAGAGAAGTCCTTATTGCTGGTGGAGCAGGCTTCCTTGGTTCACATTTAGCAGACCAGTATCTTGCAAACGGCAACAAGGTAGTTGCTGTTGATAATCTGTCAACAGGTAGTAAACAAAACATCGCTCATCTTCAAGATCATGCAAATTTTAGCTTTGTTGAGGCCGATATTGTCGAACCACTAACAGATGAGATCACTGACCATCACTTTGATGTGGTGTTAAACATGGCTTCGCCAGCCAGCCCGCCGCACTACCAACGGCTATCGATTGAAACGCTTAGAGTCGGTTCAGAAGGTACTTTGCGACTTCTCGAACTGGCGCGCCAGAATAAGGCTCGGTTTTTCCATGCCAGTACTAGTGAAGTTTACGGCGACCCCGAGATACATCCACAACCAGAGAGCTATAAAGGTAGTGTTAATTGTTATGGCCCACGGGCTATGTATGATGAGTCAAAACGCTACGCTGAAGCGTTAATTTATGCTTACCGTGAACGATATCCGGAAACTTCAACTTGTATTGCCCGGTTCTTTAATACTTATGGCCCGCGCATGGACCCTAACGACGGTCGAGTAGTATCCAATTTAATCGTCCAAGCCCTTGCTGGAGAGCCGTTGACAATTTACGGCGATGGAACACAGACGCGCAGCTTCTGTTATGTCTCTGATCTGATAGATGGAATCGTGAAGCTTATAGATTCAGACGAATCTGCCCCGATGAATCTTGGTAACCCAGGTGAGTTTACCATCAAGGAATTGGCCGATATTATTTTAGAGCTGACTGGCAGTGAATCGACATTGACTACTAAACCATTGCCCAAAGATGACCCTCTCCAGCGCAAGCCTGTCATTGAACAAGCGCAGGAAAGATTGCACTGGGAACCGCAGGTACCACTGAGAGAAGGTCTAAAAAAGACCATCGACTACTTTGCAACGGTTGCCGCTACAAAAGACTCTTGAGGTATTGCCCGTAGCCGCTTTTTAATAGATCTTCGGCTAGCTTGTCGAGTTGCTCTGCACTAATAAAACCTTGTCGGTACGCTGCTTCTTCAATACAACCGATTTTAATGCCTTGCCGCTCCTCGATAACTTGCACGAACTGGCCGGCTTGATTCATGCTGGCAAAGGTGCCGGTGTCGAGCCAGGCGGTACCGCGGTCAAGCAGGCAGACCTTTAACTTCCCTTGCTTCAAATACGCGTTATGAATCTCGGTAATTTCGATTTCGCCGCGTTCACTCGGTTGCACTTGTTTAGCAATGGCACTGACTTGATTATCGAAGAAGTACAGTCCTGGAATAGCATAGTTGGATCGTGGTTTTTGGGGCTTTTCTTCGATTGAGACCACATTCATGTCATTATCGAACTCAACCACCCCATAACGCTCCGGGTCGGCAACGTGGGCGCCAAAAATAGTCCCGCCGTCGGGATCACTCATGTCTTTGAGGCGTTGATCCATTTGTGAACCATAGAAAATATTGTCACCCAAAATCATAGCCACTTTGTCGTTACCAATAAATTCTTCACCGACGATAAAGGCATCGGCCAGACCCCGTGGTTGTTCCTGAACTTTATAGGTAAAATTACAACCGATCTGGGCTCCGTCACCAAGTAATTGTTTGAAGCGAGGTAGGTCATCAGGAGTCGAAATAATAAGAACTTCCTGAATACCGGCGCTTATCAAGGTGCTCAATGGGTAATAAATCATAGGTTTATCATAGATAGGTATCAGCTGTTTACTCACTCCTTTGGTGATAGGATATAGACGACTCCCCGTTCCGCCGGCAAGGATTATACCTTTCATTTTTCTAACTCCTTTTGTACGTATGCTTTAAGATCGACCTGCCAATCGTTTGGCAGGAAGCCGATACCTTTAATTTTACGTAGATCCAGCGTGCTATGTAGTGGTCGTGGCGCAGCATCGGGTTTGTCTTTAAAGTAATCAATCGTAGTTTGGTCGGCTACAGTGAGGTTGGTTTTGCCTACATAACGGAAAATCTGTCTGGTAACGTCTGCCCAACTGGTCGGGGTGCCATCGTTGGTAACATTGTACGTACCAAACGGTGCTTTACTGGTGAGGAGGTGATCAATGGCTCGTACCAGCTCACTGGTGAAAGTTAAGCGACCAATTTGGTCGCTTACAACGCTTGGGTTAACACCCCTCTCGGCCAAACTAAGCATGGTACGGACAAAGTTTTTGCCTTCACCAATGACCCAGCTGGTACGCAAGATATAATGCTTCTCTATTTGGGATACCAAGAGGTCCCCAGCAGCTTTACTGGAGCCATAGACATTCAAGGGACTAAATGGCTCATTTTCTGAATGCGGGTCATTGATCCCGTCAAAAATATAATCGGTGGAAATATGAACAATGGTGTCGAGTTGGTGTTCCAAGAATGCATAGGCAAG
>CAZJME010000075.1:0-4016 GCA_964547235.1 uncultured Candidatus Saccharibacteria bacterium | reverse complement strand
CAAAATGAAGTATAAAAAATTTCTTATTGGTTTATTGTTTGCTGGACTTGCTATGGTGTTGCATACCGGTCATGCTAGTGCCGCGACTATTACGGTTTCTAGCGGAACCGATTCTATTGCTGTGGACTCGACTTGTACGCTGTCTGAGGCTATTCAAAACATCAATAATCAAGCTCCTACCAACAGTGACTGTGCGGCAGGCGATGGAAGTAGTGACACAATAGTTTTGCCTCCGGGGACCATAACACTAAGCGCCGATCTACCCACCCTGAGTGTGCCCATCATAGTCCAGGGTAGCGGTACCAGTAGTTCTCTCATTGATGGTGGTGGCCGTATGGTGTTTTATACAAACTTTGCCGGGGCAATGAGTTTTCATGATTTTGCAGTTCAAAACTTTGGGAGTATTTCTGGCGGTAAAGCATTTGATATTCATACTACAGGCGCTGCCGCTATTGATATGTATAACATCGAGGCGAGAAATGGCGCAGATGCAGCTATGCGCATACAAGATGTCGCCAACTTAGATCTTCATGATATCTATATCCACGATAATCACCCGTCTGATCCTCGTTCGCAATTACAAATTACTAATCAGGTCAACTCTACGGTGAGTCTTAAAAGAATAACGATTATTAATAACAATGCTGGCATTGATATACATAATAGCAACGGCACGACTACTGCTACAGTTGAAAACATAACTCTATCAGGTAATCAGGTTAACTTTGGAGGTAATCTAGCAAGTCTTAACTTCGGCATTGGTGCAATTGCACAATCAACAAATCAAAATGCTGTAATGAATCTATCGCTGAAAAATTCAACTTTATATAACTCATCCTCAACGCTTTCGTCTCCCTACGATACCTACTACAATTCGTCAGGTCTGTTTTTCTCGTCAGGTGTCTCTGGTGGGGCAAGTAATGCATCAGGAACAACGAACATATCCCTAGAGAATAATTTATTTGTTAGTAATACGGTAAATGGGTCCGGAGCAAGCTGCGGAGTACAAAATATGTCTCTCTTTGGTGGAACAAATGGCACCCTTGCTGTTACCTCTTTGGGTCATAACTATTCCGATGACAATGCATGTAGTAGTTACTTTACGGACGGTAGTGACAGAAATAGCCTGAATGATTTGACCACTGCCATGGGAAGTTTGGATACATCGGGTGTTATACCGACCTATGCTTTGCTCGCCTCGTCTCCCGCTATTGATGGTGGGGCAACGGTATCCGGGATCCTAACCGATGCTCGCGGCGTAGCGCGACCACAGTGTAATGCCTATGACGTAGGCGCCTATGAATACGACGACGAATGCTCGGCAATCAATGGCTCAAGCAGCAGCTCTGGTGGCAGCAACTCCTCTGGATCTGGTGGTGGCGGCGCTGGTAGTAGTAGTGGTAGTGGTCAAGGTGGCTCTACTGCTTCTTCTGGCACCACAGCGGCAGCTCCATACACTGGCTTGTCGGCAGCCTCACCATTGTTGGCTATAACCTTCTTAGGTAGTGGCTTAGTTGGCTACCTCGGCTACAAAAAGCTTAAGAAACACCAATTGATCTAGGCTTAGGCTGTGCGGAGCACATGACCTGACAGTTTGAAAATAGTAACTGGCTCCAAGAAATAACTAAGCCCCATTCTTTTAGGGCGTTCGAAGCGGTACACACAAGCAATGCGTTGTTGTCTAGCTATCGCCAAACGAGTATGTTTAAATTGCCAATGGTCACGACAAAAACCTTGACCTCCAGTCGGCGACGCAACATGGTTTGTTCCTCGCTGATTTGTAAAAGCAAATGCCAGAGCACCAGAGTACCTTCGGCTTTGCGCCCGCCTTGCTTCATCTCAATAACCCGAGTTATAAAAACTGATATTGTGCTTTTGGCGCGACATTTATATAAAATTTTAAGCAGTAAGTGCCGGTATTTCGGGCTGCTGGCGTTGTTCGTTAATAGATTGGACTACATCTAAAGCGCTAACTCCAGACATAACAGCAGTTCCAAGCATGCTTGCCATCACTGCTGGCCGAACAACTCTTGAGACTGCAGGTGACATTTCTGGGTTAGCTAATGGTGATACTGCAACTGTTTGAGTAACCCCAAGTAAAAGCTGCTTGCACTTACCCAGCCAGCGAGATTTTGCTTCTAAACCTTCTTGACGTGCCACATCTCGCACCCGGTCTATATATCCGTCTCGCTGTTTCATGGCTGCATTTATGCCCAAGAAGGCTGCGCCATACAAAAAGTGTCCGTTGAGGACTTCGCGGCTACCTATAGCCATGTTGATAGCATTATTTACTAAGTGGTCAGTTTCGTTATCGATCTGAGCTCCTTCGGGGGTGGTAGCCCCGCCAATGAGCGCAGCTCCGCTACGTGCCAACGAGCCATCTAGCTTATCCATTGCCAGAAAACCACCCACAATCTGACTTTTGCTCCAAGAGTGATAGTTTGGTTCAGCGATAACTGACCTAAAGAGCAACTTTACTCCATCGCGGCGCATATAACATAGTCCATTAGCGATCTTTCGCAAATAGCTGGCTTCTTGATCTGGCGATGGAAAACGGCGCAAGCGCATTCGTATATTGAACAATATAACACCAGATACTACAAGTTTATATTTTGACGATATCTTTATCGTTGGCAAACATACTATACTAGACCAACAGACTCTTTTGAGGAGAAATAATGGCTCAGACTTTTGTTGACAAACTTTGGAAGAATAAAGAGGGAACGCAGGCAATCCTTCAGTTTCCCAATCCTCCTTTGTGGATCTGGTTAGTGTCGGTAGGCTTGGCGCGACTTGTTGGGCAAGGCTTGCCTCACCAGCTATTAATAGGTGTAGCTTTTTTATCACTGACGTTCTGGGCTTTGCTCGAAATCTTTAGAGGATCTAGCTATTTCCGTAGAGCGCTTGGATTAATTGTGCTGGCCTTTATCATTTCGGCCTGGTTTTAATAATCGTACCTTTTCTATATAAAGTTCGCTGGTTTTTTTGGGGTGGTGTCAGATGCCCTTGCCTACTAAGCAAATCTGTCGGGTGGAGCGGTAATTCATACAGCGAAAGGGAGCGAGAAGTGATAATAATCTTGTGGCCCCTTTGACACAATCTGATACAATAACCGTTAGCAAGTTAAAAAAGGAATAAAACATGGTCGCAATCATATTAGTGGTAATCGTAATCGTAATCGCTGGCTTTGCTATTGTTAAACTTAAAGGTACAAAAAATTCTGGCGCTAGCATGCCCGGCCAGACCCCGCCTGCACCGAGCCCTGCACCGATGAGCCCCGAAAACCCACCTACGCCTCCTACGCCTCCTGCTCCCCCTACGGGACCGGGCGTACCGACCCCTCCGCCTGCACCGAGCCCTGCACCGATGAGCCCCGAAAACCCACCTACGCCTCCTACGCCTCCCGCTCCCCCTACGGGACCAGTGGCATAAAATACCAACAACCATCACAAACCAGCGAAGTCACGGATCTCCTTTGTAGTCCGGAACTGCATCTTCTGCTAGACTAAGCATATGCATGGTGAGTCTCAAACAAACGATACGGCTGACGAGGACCGAGTGAAAGAAGTAATGGGACCGACACCAGAGGAGTCGAAACCGGTAAGCGTGCCTAACGAGTCTAAGGTTGACCTACCTAAGACGGGTGAAGTAATTGAACCGGCATCTGAAGAAAAAAAATCTGAGACTTCGTCACTGAATAGTGACTTGCCAAGTAATAAAGAGGTAGAAGAGGCGTTCGAAGCACCCATCGGGTGGCGTGAGAAGCTTAAACACGCTTGGCGGAAATACTGGCGAATTCCTCATATAAAGCTTTATACCTTCGGTGGCCTGACATTGGTATTCGTGCTGATTGCCCTGATACCAGTTAGTCGATATTCTGTACTCAACTTGGTTGGTATAAGATGTAGTGCTTCAATAACTCTGTATGATCAGACTACCCGACAACCCCTAAAGAACGTGCAGGTATCATTGCGTGGGGTGACGGCAGTTAGTGGTGCGGATGGCAAGGTAAGGTT
>CAZJME010000074.1:0-4158 GCA_964547235.1 uncultured Candidatus Saccharibacteria bacterium | reverse complement strand
CCCAGGCAAACGGCTAGACTTAAGGCAGGTTGCGTTTGGTTCTAGAATTTAGGGACAGCGTTGCACTGCACCGCGACGCTGAAGGTGTTGTATACTTGTGGATGAGAATTTAACTTATGTTTAAACGTTCTCTTTCCACTATGAAGCAGACCAAGAAAAATAAGCGAACTTCATTTGCCGATAAAGGCAACATTTTTACCGTGCTGCGTAGTTGGATGGCGGCATATTCTTTAAAACGTGCGGTCTTATTAGTGCTGGTCGGTGTTGGCGTCGGGATTCTCGCTGCGCTTATCATTACGTTCGTTACCCGAGCGACTACTAATACAGTAAATCTAGAGCCAGAAAATGGCGCCAACTCGTCCCATGCTTGTGTAGAGAATGGCGCTGCTACATCTGGTGGAAAATCCATAAAGTTTCAGTCACAGCCTTGTCTGACGTATAAGGATATAATCGTTAGCCCGACCGGCTTAGACTCGAATTCTCGAGACGGTAGCTCCGCAGAGCAGGCTTATAAAACCATATCATTCGCTGTTTCTAAGGTGGCAAGCCCTAGCCGAATTCGCATAATGGCGGGGACGTATATTGAGCAGGTCACTATACAAAAAACTGACATCATTATTGAGCCGTATGGTAATGGCGACGTGACCATTAACGGAGCTATTCCAGAGTTCTTGACTGCCAAAAGTTGGACATCCGTCCAGTCTGGACTCTACAAGTATAATCTTGGGCGAGATGAATATCGATCGGATGGTAGTAATGTTATATACGGCAGCGATGGTCAACAACAGTGGACATACCCAGATATTGGACAGATATATTCGCTACCTACAGTAGGCCATCTCCCTGGTGTGTTTCTCGTTAACAACATATTCTCACAAAGTGAGGTGCACGTCGCAACTAATACAGGCCGCCCTCCAACCGCGACACTGTATATCGGAGGCAAAACACCAACTTTGTACTTTAAGAATTCTCGTGGAATTCATATCAATAGCGTGGCTAATTCTCGGCTCAAAATTGAATACGGAAGTTACAACATATATTTAAATAACACAGATAATGTCACGATTAACGACGTCGACATCGTTGGTGGTAAGTCGGCCGTTTTAGCGTTCGATTCTTCTAATGTTTCGATTACCAACAATCAGCTGCACGGAACCTTTGGTCGCGCCTGGGACTGGGCAGATGTAAAAGAAGGCAACAGCTACAATACAATGGAAAATCAAGCACTACAAATTAAGGCTATAAGTAAAGATGTTAGTAATGTCGTTGTCTCAGGCAATGATATGAGTGGCTATTTCAATGGCGTGAATTTTGACGTTATCAATCCGTACTTCATTAATAGTTCTGTCATTGCCAACAATAAAATTCACGATAGTAGCGATGATGGCATTGAAATTGATGCACAGTATAAAAACCTCGTGGTTAAGGGTAATACGGTCTACGATGTGTATAGTCCTATTTCATCAACGGCGGGTGCGATTGGTCCGGTTGATGTTTACGAGAATCTTTTTATTGCCAACCGCGCCATATCGGACGATCACGGAGCGACAACGAGCGGCCCAGGATACCCTATCAAGATGAACAATGTCGATACTCCTGTTTACAAGAATATTCATTTTTATCAGAACACCTTTTATTACGCAGGGGGTGCTACACAGGGGCGGTATACTGTACACTCGACTGCTGGCAAAGAAACGCATGACGTAACCTTTTTGAACAATATCTTTTATTCCTACGGGGGCGGTTTGATTAGGGGGACTGGCCGAGCGCAAGACAATGTAGTGTGGAGTGGCAACTTGTTTTATAGCGTAAAAGATGACCCCGCTACGCCATGGGATGATAATTTCTGGGCCTGGAATGACTATTACAATTCGGACGACGTAAATAATTACTCGCATTTAAGCCAAATCATCGCGGCCAACAAAATGCCTGCGCAGTGGCAAGGTAATATCGAAGGCGACCCAGACTTCAACTGTGTAGACCCGCTCAATACCAGCTGCTTTAGAGTGTCTGCTGCAATTGCTAAACCTGCTTCCAAACAGCCGCTGCCAAGTACCTTTACCGACAGTAGTCGACTGAATGCCAGAACCAGACTAGGTGCATTCGAGTAGTCCGCACGAAGCTGTGCCCGGGCCACCCAAATACAAACCACGCCTCGTACGTTTCACCGGCTCGCTTATAAAAAGATCCCTACGGAATTAGTTCGGTGGCCCTTCGCGGGGGTAAAAGAGTCGAGCCTGGTCTCCGATCTTCTTGGTCAGCCGTCCAGGGATCTCCCCCGATAATTCGATTCAGTACTCCTCCTAAGGTGCATTGCCTTAGCAAGCAGAATGAGAGGTATGGGTCACCTTTTTTGCTTTCGCATGTGGTTCAGCATACGGGTCGGACGCCTAAGTAAAGAGTTAGGTGAGATAAATGAGACGCGAAACGGCGATGTTCTCAATGCCTCACTTTTTACCGGCAACTTTATTCCTCTTTATCAGTAATAGAGAAATGCCTACTGAGCTAACCGCCAAAAGCGTGATTACCAGAATGTTCATTCCGGTATTAGCAAGTATACTGCCGCCACTTTTTGGCTCTTCACTAGTACCAGAAGACTGACTGGCATTTGGCTGTCGCAATGCTAGCCCGGCAGGGTCCACGATCTCACCATTAACCGCTCCGTCAATATCGAGCCCTCCACCGTCCGTAATTTCAAACGAAACTTTCAACGCCTGGTTGCCGTTTATCGTCGCATCGTCGATACTGTAATTTTCAAGCGTAAAGTACGATTCTGTATTAGGGTTGTATTTTCTGAACACATAATCTCTATTTTCAGTTTCGAAATAGTATTGGTTTACGGTGACTGTGTCGCCGGCATTCTGGCATTGCAGAACAAAGTTCATCATACCAAGTGGATAGTTGTAATCATTGGGGTCTGCAGCCATGTTGCTAGGTTCTTCCGAAATTCCTCTAGACGTTATCTCGCAGCTATCTTCAACCTCAAGCACTACTTGATTGCCTGTTACTACGCTCGTAAAACAGGCAACATAGTTTTCACTGCAATTAGGTGCTTCGTCGTCTGTGGTTGCGCTTGCGGTATTAGAAGAATCACTAGTCGTCGAATCGTAAACCGCGTAGACACGGTAATAGTAGGTTGTTCCAGCGGATAGGCCGGTATCCTGATACGTTGTTGTTAAGCTCCCGGTATTACTTACAATGGTGTTCCAGCTATCTCCATCGGAGCTTCGGTCAATTCTATAGCCAAGTAAGGTGTCTCCGCCGGCATCTACTGGCTCACTCCAAGACAGCCCAGTCCCATTGTAACTAGCTGCAGACGCATTTAAATTCACTGGTGCATTCTTTGGAGCTGGACACCCGGACACTGTCTGTGGAAGCCCGAAGCGACTTACCGCTCCTGGCGGCAGGCTTATGCCAGCCTGAACAAAGCCAGGGTCTGTTACATTATTGGGATCGTTCACGACATGTAAATGCGTAGTATTATAATCAGCAACATACAGCTTGCCGTCGGGAGCACGCTTAACTTGCCCTCCATTGGTACCAATACTACCCACAAGCTCAATGTTATCTTCAAGGTCTTGTGCTGTAGTATGGGTTTGAATATTGTATCGGAACAATTTACCACCAGAAAAAATGCGTGTGGCATAGATCCATTGGCCGTCAGGAGAAAAATCAGCAGAGTAATTAAAGTCGCCGTTTGATCCTGTCTTAGGCAAATCCCAGGTAACAATTTCAGACATTACGCCAGTCTCTGCGTTGATATCCAGAAGCCGCAATTGCCCACTTCCATCGCTAAAATTACCAAAATGCTGGACTAGCTTTGTTCGATCAGGGCTCAAGTTAAACGTGGCAAATGTATCGCCATTTGGACTAGACATAGGAGTTCGAACAATTGTCCCTGTAGGCCCGTTGCCATCAAATTCGTGTGCCACAATATTATTGTTGCCGACTTCATCTGCACCGGTCGCGGTAATAACCCAGAAACCAGTTGCATCTGCGTTGGGTACAGCAATAAGACCTTCTGTTGCCGTATTTGCACCACCATCAAGCATGATATTCTTAGTGCCAGCCGTAACATCGCCAAGACCGCCCTGTAGGCTCATATCTATTCCAGGCCCACAGTACCCCGGCCGTCAGGCCGTGGGCAGTATGGCCTTC
>CAZJME010000073.1:0-4328 GCA_964547235.1 uncultured Candidatus Saccharibacteria bacterium | reverse complement strand
CTTTCACTCCTTTCTAGTTTAGTGAAAGTGTCCAAGATGTATGGTGGGTGGATAAATTGTTCCAAAATGATATTGACAAGTTAGAAACATAACTGTATAATCATTGTCTTAACCTCAAGAGGTTGTCGGCAGAGAAGCGAGTTTTATATGTGGACGCTTGAAACTCGTGGAGCCACTAGCGTAACCGGACAACTATAGCGTTTTGCTGTTTGGTTGCGGATGTGTCCTGAGGAAATCATGTTAATACGCCGCCACCAAGACTCGATGGAATATCTGCAAGATCCGCTCAGACAGGAGCGAGGTCAGGAGACTGCTGCGCTGCTGCAGAAACTCTCTGCACCAATAATTGATTGGGCTCTAGAGGAAACAGCTAGTCGCCTTGAAACTGATGAACCAATTTTTTGGCAAGAACGACGTGGCCAAAACAATTCTGTGCTTCTGGTTCCTAAAATTCTTACCATTGAAGAGGGATTACAAGACCAAACAGTTCTGCAGGGCCGTTCTGATGACAGAGCAAAAGGCCTATCGAGAGTTTATCGTTACACCCACCTAGATGAGCTATTGCAGCTTCAACTGGTCGTTGATGGTACCATGGATTTAGATGGCTTTGACCGGCCCATGAATCCTAAAGCTTTGGCAGAAATGGAGGAGGCCGATCCAGCTCTCTTCGAACGCTATTATGACTTAAGTACACCGCTTCGGCCATCGCTTTTCAGTATCGGTGCTCTCTTTCGACATGTGCACGGAGGCTGGGGTGCGCGTGTCGGGCAAACAAGCATGCGAGCATCATTAGCATACATGGAACGGTGGGCCAGTAGACCGATGGATTTGGCTATTCGTGCGCTAACACCACCCGGTATTGTTGTTGGGGCGGGAATATACAAAGTCCCCAAAATGCTGCAAAAGCTACGCGAACATCGCCTTGCATAATATACTGTAACTAGTGAAACATATTTGGCGAATTGTTACCTATACAAAAAGCCTGTGGCGTTATTACGTCAGCATCGGGTTCTTTACTGTGTCCTTGGCCTTGATGGCGCTATTGCAGCCATTGTTTAGCGGCTGGGCGATTGATGAGATCCGCAAGGGTGATGCTGCCAACGTACGTTATGTGGTTATCCTAGCCTTACTTATATTTTTAACCGATCTACTAGGAAACTTGTTTAGTAATATTAGCGGATATCTTGGCGATCGCATGGCTATTTTTGTGGCAAAGATGTTGAGTGAGCGATACTATTCTCACCTACTTGAATTATCTCAACAGTATTTTGATACGGAATTGAGCGGTAAAATTATCAACCGTTTGGAACGCTCTGTTCAGCAAATCAGTGATTTCATGAACATGCTTAGCAATAACTTTTTGCAGTTTATTTTTAGCACCATCTTTGCCCTCATTGTGGTAGCGCACTACAGTCCCCCCGTGGCGCTTATGCTCCTGAGCCTCTACCCAATCTATATTTGGATGACAACACGCACCAGCGGCAAGTGGTTGAGTTATCAGAAGAAAATAAATCAGCACCGCGACATTGCTGCCGGACGTTTTGCTGAGGCGATCAACCAAATTAAGGCCGTAAAAAGCTACATCCAAGAAAAACGAGAGCTTGAATTCTTCTCAAGGCATTATAAGACTGTTGTAGACACCGAAAAACCTCAGACTAGGCTGTGGCATGTTTCAGACGTTCGCCGTCGGCTGGTATTAAATCTGATCTTCCTCGGGGTCTATCTGTATATTTTCGTGCAAGGGGCACATGGGGTCTATACCCCTGGGCAATCAGTTGCTCTTATTCTGTACGCTATGCAGATACGGATACCTATTTTTACCATTAGCTTTTTGGTGGACCGTACGCAACGGGCAGTAGGCGACAGCAAAGATTATTTTGAAATAATGAATCGAAAACCAGAAATTACCGATACGCCTGATGCACACGAGCTCAAGATTAAGAAAGGTGAGATAGCCTTCCACGCCGTAACTTTTGCTTATCATAAGAAGCCAGTCGTTAATAACGTAACTTTTACCGTTGCTGCAAGTTCAAAGGTTGCGCTCGTAGGTGAAAGCGGAGAAGGAAAAACAACACTGACAAATCTTTTACTTCGTCTTTACGAACCCGATTCAGGGCATATAAGTATCGCTGGGCAAGACATACAAGAGGTGACACAACAAAGTTTGCGGGCACAAATTGGCGTAGTTTTTCAGGACCCTGCTCTTTTTAGTGGCACCATTCGTGAGAACATAGGTTATGCAAAACCCTCTGCAGAAAAAGACGAAATTATTGCTGCCGCTAAAGCAGCAAATGCCGATGAATTCATTCGAAGCTTTGAGAAAGGCTACGATACTGAAATCGGTGAACGAGGCCTGAAGTTGAGTGGCGGGCAAAAACAGCGTATCGCTATTGCTCGGGCACTATTAAAGAACGCGCCAATTTTGGTGCTTGATGAAGCTACCAGTAGCTTGGATAGCCGGAGTGAATTTATGGTACAAGAAGCACTGGAACGACTTATGAAGCATCGCACAACCATTATCATCGCACATCGACTGAGCACAATTCAGAATGTCGACCAAATCATTACGCTCAAAAATGGCACGGTCGATGAAATCGGCACTCCCAAACAGCTCGCCCGAACAAATGGTATCTATGCGCAGCTGCTTGCCCTGCAACAGGGTAAGACAGAACAGAGCAAGGAAAAACTTAAGGCATATGAGATTGCTAGCTAGTGTATAATAGGTGAACTATGGGACAAGCTGCACGAGCAATCATTATTGAAAATGGCAAGATTTTAGTAATGCACCGAAACAAGTACAACAGTAAATACTTTACCCTTGTTGGTGGTCGCCTGAACGAGAACGAAACACCCGAGCAGGCAGTTGCCCGGGAAGTACTCGAGGAAACGGGACTAAAAGTTACTTCGACCAAACTCGTTTTTTATGAAGACCATCCTGAACCATTCAACAAGCAATACATCTTTCTCTGTACTGTGGCTCCACACGAGGATGCTGCTGTTCAAACGATGAGTGAAGAGGGCGTGATGAACCGTCTTGGCATGAATTTGCACGAGCCAGTATGGGCCGATGTTGGCAGTTTTGGGCGCCTCGAATTTCGTACTCCGATGCTCCAAAAGGCTATTCTTGATAGCCTGAAACGCGGCTTCCCTGAGCAACCTGTCAAGGTGTAGTGTTTTAGTACGAAATGCATAGCATTGCCACATGAATTTCGTTATACTTATCTATGACAACGGAGGATAAATGGTAACATCTAAAGTTCACCGCGTAGTGGCGTTTGCAGGAGCATTGTTATTTTTGGTTACATCGCTTGGTTTTAGCGGACTGGTGGTTTGGCAGATGCACAAAGACAGTCAGACGAGTAAAAATACTTCAGCGAAGACTCAAAGTTCGACCAAACAAGTTAACGAATCTAAGGAGGGAAAATTGGAAGGGACAAAATTAGCCGACTTTAAGCCAGTGGCCAAAGTAGAAAAACTGGAGAAGATTGATCAAGTCGTGGGGACAGGCGACGAGGTGAAGCCTGGCGATACGGTCACGGCTCATTACACTGGCGCGGTTGCCGCGACAGGGATTATCTTCCAGAGTTCTCATGATAGTGGCTCTCCGGTACCTTTCGGCCTCAACCAAGTGATTAAGGGCTGGACAGAGGGCGTGCCCGGTATGAAGGTAGGCGGTAAACGCCGATTACTTATCCCCGCCGATCAAGCCTATGGCGCCAATCCTCCCCAGGGTTCTGGTATTCCGGCAAATGCCGATCTTGTTTTTGATATAGAAATAGTGAAAATCGGTCAGTAATTGTGTAAAAAACACAATATATGGGGTCTTGCATAAAAAATAAGCGCTATATATAATACAAAAACAAGCCTCACAAAAACCAAAAAAACAATAACGAGGAGGGTAAAATGCCTAAGAATATCACTATCTTTACGACTAACACATGCGGTTATTGTGTTATGGTGAAAAAATGGTTAGGAGCCAAGGGTATTAGCTACGAAGAAATAAATTTGGATCAAAATCCGGAACGTCAGCAAGAAGCTATGCAAGTCAGCGGACAGTTAGCTGTACCAGTAACAGTCGTTACTAAAGCCGATGATAGTAAAGAGGTGATTGTAGGCTACAATCTTGCTAAGCTCGCACCGGCTGTTGCCTAAACTGTTACTGCAAACCTAACAAACCTAACAGAGGACATCACGTAAGGTATAACTATGGCTATGTCAGAAATCAAGGAAGCAAAAACTCGAAGAGTATATGATCTTATTATCGTTGGGGCAGGCCCAGCTGCACTGACGGCTGATATCTACACGACACGAGAGGATCTGGAAACGCT
>CAZJME010000072.1:0-4356 GCA_964547235.1 uncultured Candidatus Saccharibacteria bacterium | reverse complement strand
AGGGGTCTTACTCCAGTAACATACTAGCATATTTAAGCAAGAATTACAACGCGCATACGGTTATTCTGCTTTTGGTTTTCTGAATGCTTCCAGCTCTTTATGCAGCAGGTCTTCGTCAATCCGCCCAAGTTCGCGGTACATGAGCTTCATTTTGATAAGTTTCTGACGTGCATATTCAGGGTTGGCATTATCGGGATCATTTTTCTCTAGGTCACGAACCATTTTGGCAATATCTTCATCGGTTGGGATGTATCCAGTCATATTCATAGTATACACCTCTGTCCGCTGAGTTTACGCAGTCCTCTTCGGTCTACCAAAACACAGTCATTGGCATGTGCTAGTCGCTGGGCCACGTTACTAAAAGTACTATTCGTAATAACCATCGCTCGGTCACATCTATATATCCTTAGAGCAGTCACTACCTGTCGAACGGCATTGGCCTTGACTAGCCCAGTGTGCCGTTTAACCTGGATACCCCAGCGTACATCGTCTTTCTCGGCAATAATATCTATGCCAAAATCGTACCGTTCGGTGAGTTTCACTTTGCGAAAACCATTTTGCTTCAGCAATTCTGCAATGTAGGCTTCAAACTCCAGGCCAGTCATGAAGTCTATATTAGTTGTGCTGTTTCTGCGGTGTAGGAATTGTCTGATAAGGAAGTTTAGTAAAAGCGCTATGGCAGTTACTGCCAGAGCGATATATCCAATCCGCACAAGTTCCACCTTGTGCCGCCAAGCTGCTGCACCGACAACGATAATGAATATGAATGACAGATCGCTATCCTGTGATTTTGAGTAGCGAGCCATTTACTCATCCTCACTCTCTAATGATTCTTCAACGATTGCATCTATTCGTTCTAGTCCAGTGAGTATTTGGTTCCATGTTTGGGCAACATGGGTCACCAATCTGAATGCCCCAGCTTGTCTGGGGTTTTTAGATTGGTGGTTTCTCGAAGAGAAATGAAGCGAACCTTAGTTCGATATTCGAGGACGCGCGCAGGAATCTATTCCGAGCACGCCGCAAGAATATCCCAAAGGAGCGATAGCGACGACGGATTCCCCTTGGGGTCACCAATCCTTTAACGGATACGAATTTTGTGAATTTTATCATCCATACGAGACAGGATGGAACCAAAAGACGGTTGACATAATTATATACCTTTGATATCATTCTTGTATGAGCAACGTAACCCTTCATATACCTATGGATAAAACAGTCCGAGCCCGCTTGGAGTCTAAAGCCAAAGGCCTTGGCTTTGATTCTGCACAGGCTTATATTCGGGTGTGGGCGAAAGCTGAAGCCGAAGGTCGCAGCATTGATTACGGCATTGATGATTGGGGTGAGCCTAGTGCTACAGCCGTAAAGAGACTGAACAAAGCAACAGATGAGGCTTTGCGCGGTAAAAACACCTCTGGACCCTTTTTGACGACGCAAGAAGCGCTTGATCATCTGGCATCCCTATGAAGTCGGTAGTTTTTCACCGTGACTTTGAAAAGCATTACAAAAAGCGCATAGCACCCAATCCAAAACTGGTTAAAAGGTTTAGTGAACGCTATAAACTTTTTCTTTCTGGTGAGCGAGGGAAGCCGCTCAATGATCATGCGCTCAGTGGAGATTTGCTGGGGAGGCGTGCCTTTTCTGTTGCCGGCGATACACGGGTGATTTATATAGAACTGGAGGATCGGATTATCTTCCTTGACGTTGGAACGCATAATCAAGTCTACTGACCCAGTGATAAGACGGCTATCCAGTCTAAACATAGTTATTTTTCCGCACAACACCGAGTTGTTGCAAACGTTTATCTAAGATCAACAATTCACCAAATACTGATTTCCATGTTTGGTCAACATGGGTCACCAGAGGAAGTTTTTCTGTTTTTATCAGTTCAAAGACCGGATGCAACCCTGTAAAAAGGGGTGTTTTTCGGTTTCGGAAACTTAAATCCTCATAAGACGGTAAATTCTTGAACAATAGCCCGAATAACTTGGCTTTGTTGATGCTATCTCTCTGTTGGGCAATAGTCTTCCCGATGTTTTCGGAACCACGCTAGTAGAGGCTCTTAGAGAGCTTCTATTGGAATTCGGGTGTGCTATTGGATGTTAAGGAAGTCCACTTTCCAGCCAGTACTCTGACCTTCGCGTACCATTCTTAACGAAAATGTGTTGTGTAACTTTTGCTCCGGTTCGCCAGGGGTGCTTTTTTGGGTGCTGTCGAATGATCCAGACAGGACGATTAGATTTTTATTAACCATATCAGCTTGGTTATATTTAATCTTCTTGACTGCTTGAGCTGAATTATCCCGAACAGTTAAGTCCTCGGCTTTGGTAGATTGTCGTAAATTATCAGTAATCAATGTCTGTACTTTGGAATACTTTTACACTTCTGTACTGACAGTGCCTTTTGTAATTTTAATGACGATGATCCTTCTGCGCAGCCGTAAGCAAAGCAGCAGGGTTTATTGGCGTTCGGTTAATACGAGCGTTAGGAGCAATGCTTGGCCTCTAATTATTGTGGGCGTTACGTATACAATCAACATGTTGGCTACATATCAAGCCAAGATAACGGCTCCAAACCAAGCCTATGTGGGTGCAATAAAGGCGGCCTCTGTAATTCCAGTAGTCATCTTGGGGGTACTGTTCTTCAACGAAAAGGTTTCACGGAAGCAGTGGCTTGGTATTGGCTTCATGCTGGTAGGAATGCTTTTAATCGCACTAAATATATGAGTGCTACGGTTAAGTTTGCGAGAGCTCGAGTAGTCCCGGGTTTTTTCTTTGGTTTTTTGCCTCTTCGTACGTATGGTGATATCATTCAACCCATAAACGTAATTAAATGGATGGACACCAATGCCTAAAACAACAAAAAAACCAAAAAAGAGTTTAGTGGACCGTGTCAATTTTAGATCTCGTAAAACCCAGTTTTTCCTTACTGCATTGATCTTTGCAGTAGTTGGTGGTGGCTGGTTGGTGTATAAGAGCTTTGCTGCAACACAGAACGCATTTACCTACGTGGTCCATAATGGCGGACTTACGAACGCCGTGATTGCGAAGGGTTGTAAAACGGCCAAGCCTTATGACTCTGCCTGGAAGTTTAACGTCGTTTCCTTATATTGTCCTAAGACAGGATCGTTCGTTGGAGGGTCAGGAGCTGATGCCGTCATGAAAACTGCGTACCTTGTTGATAATAGAGAATGGCGAGCATGTGCCTGGGTGAAGGGTAAGGCTACTCAAGTTGAGGTTAGGTTGGCTATATATTCCAGAGGTAGTTCTGTTGGAGAAGTGGATCCAGCAGCATTCAAACTAAATAATACTAACAGCTATGAATATCACTGCACGGGCAGTAGACGCCTTGCTGGCTATGATTTGTACGGAAGGACAGTATTACCAGAAGGTTATGGAGGCTTCGTTAACGTAGCAGCCATGGTTTTAGAACCCGTGGGTTACGCAAGCAAGCCTTTCTAAATTTGCCGACACCCGGTTTTATGTTTGGTTCACATAGCTCACCAAAGAAAGAGCTCGAGGTAGTCTCGGGTTTTTTCTTTGATCTTTTTGCCAAATCAAGAGGTTGGGCCTCACGGCTTCAAGGGATAAAACAGCACGCTGAGTTTCCCGGGCACGGTTGCAGTTCATCGGCCATAAAGTAGCCCCCAAGGGAGTGCTAGCTATAGCGACCCGGCTTTTGTGGGGTTATAAATTGCTGTGAATAATTATAAATTGCGAAGTTTTTTACTGTCGAATTGCTTGCTTTTAGCTACCATAGTGGTACCGGGGGTAAAATGGAACTTCTTTATGGAAATAAGCAGCAGCTTGTGAGTATGGCTGGCGGAGCCCAAGATATTTTAGCAACGGCACGAGCGGTTTTTCCGTTTGATTTTTTCCCCGACAGCATTGTCGTTAGCCGCACTAAGGTTACAGTGCATCATCACCTCTTTTTTGGGCAGACCGAGTCGCTGAGCTTGCAGGTCGAAGACATTCTGAGCGTCGAGCTTGATACTAGTCCGATGTTTGCACGACTCAAGATATTTTCCCGTGTCCCAAACCAACCACCACTCTACATCCGGTACTTACCGCGAAAAAGTGCAGTTGTCATCCAAAGCGTGATTGAAGGCTATAACATTGCACGCGCTAAGAAGGTTGATTGTTCTACCATCCCTAAGAACGACCTGATACCATTACTGCGGCAGCTTGGTTACCAGGCCAAGCGCTGATTAGAGATTATTAGTTTCAAGGTCCTCGATGATTTTTTACTACTTTGCTAGCATTTTACTACTTTGCAAAACGACTCAGTTTCTAAGAGGTGGGTAGCGTACAGAACTCAAGACCTTTGCAACATTGAGGCGGGAGTCCGCATCTGTATGCC
>CAZJME010000071.1:0-4406 GCA_964547235.1 uncultured Candidatus Saccharibacteria bacterium | reverse complement strand
GCACCGATGGAGATTCAGCTGGTCTCTGCTCGAAAGCAGCCCTTCATTACCAAGCAGTCTGGCAAATATGATCTGTATAAAATAGATGTTGATGGCAAGAATGAAGCAGTAGTTCTCAAAGGTACAGGCAACGAGCAGCCCGATATTGGCCTAGTGGCGCACCCTACTGATGAAGTAATGGCTATGGTCTCGACCCGAGATAATGTCCGCAATCAGGACGGATTTTTGTTAAGCACTCTTACATTTGTTGACCTTGACGACAATTCGTTCCGGACATTAACCCACTCCGAGCGTATTCAGATAATCGGCTGGGTTGGCAGCAAACTAGTGTACGTGCAAGTTACCCAAGGTGCTAGTGCTGCCAATGCTAGTCGACAAAAACTTATGGCGTATGACTACAAAACTCAGAAGACTAACCAACTTGCAGCCAGTAACTCATTCAATGACCTGGTACTGATTGGGGAAGATATCATGTATGCGCCCTCCAATGCCTACACGCCACAGGCTTCGAGTGGGCTGTATAAAATCTCGGCTTCTGGGACTAATAAACAAACGGTCTTCGATAAAGAAGTGTGGAATATCTTCCGAACAGATTACGACACGCTGTACTTGTCGGTGGAACAAGAATGGTATCAATATAAACTTAACAGCACGGCTAAGCCCGCCAAGCAAAACGGTGCTCCCGGCGATTTAGTAAACCGAGAATATGTCGACAGCCCAGATGGCAAGCACAGTCTGTGGGTGGATCAACGTGACGGGAAGGGAACTTTGTTGTTATACGACACGGCAAACCATAGTGAAAAGTCGATCAAGCAACAGCCGGGCCTTGCTCCACCGGTGCGCTGGTTGGATGACCACACTGTTGTGTATCGTATCCATAGCCTGCAGGAAACAGCCGACTACGTAATGAACATTGATGGCGGTGACGCAAAGAAAATCCGCGATGTTACGCACACCGAAGGTGCTGGTCGCTGGTACTATTACTAAAGTAGTTCAAAAAAACTAGTTATGGTAACTTAAGGTTATGGCTTACGAAGACTTCAATCCGCTCGACCTGAGCGCCTACACTAAGCAGGCTGCTGCAACGCGGGTTGAACAGAAGAAAAATAAAGATGCTAAGTCTGCAAAGGCGGTGGTTAAACGAGTAAGAATTGGGCCATTGCTTCATACAAGATTCAGTAAGTTATTTGTATTTCTGGCATTCCTATTTATCTTCGCTTACGGTAGTTACTACATTACACAGTGGTGGCTGCTTAACCATTAAGGTGTGATATGATTAAGAATAATTGCTCACAAAAATAAACACCATGGCCAACATTATTCGCTCACACAACACCATACAGAATCGACGGATGCTTTTTCGTAGTACGGCAAGCAAGCGCATTTTTCTTGTTGTAGCCCTTGCCCTGGCTCTATATGGAGTAATGATTGCAAATCGTTTCTTCAACCTTGAGAAATATCGCTACGGTGTTATCGGCGCTATTACTGGTGCTGAAAAATCGTCTTCTGAAGTTGCCGCTTCGGGCGGTGGCGCGGTCGTGGCGGATCCGAATTCGCCAGTTCCTGGGGAAGGTGCCACGGGGCTCTCGGCTTCGGGAACTGCTCCAAGCTCCACTAACTCAGCAGGCGATAACGCTTCGGGCTCAAGCAGCAATCCCTGTGGCAATGCGACTATACCAGCTGATGCCTGTGCGGCCATTCTTTCTATCGAAAAGAACGGCGCCAAAGATAACCCCTACGTGGCTGTCGATACCTCTCAACTACCTGACGGGATTATCTTTACGGTCGACAAGACAAGTTGGTCGCAATTTAGCAAAGAACTGGGCGCCGCTAACGCCACCGGTACATACAACCAAGATACCTATAAGCTCAGCCTAACCTTCACACTTTCCTCTGGAACCTGGAGGGTCACCAGTTACACCCTGAATTAGCTATGAAAAGAATGCCAAAACACTCTGAAAATGCCTGGTTCGTGAAGTTGCGTGGCAGTTACATCCCGTGTAGTTTGCGGGGGTGGTTAACCTACATCCCGTTTATCTTGTTTCTTGTTGTTGTGCTTGTTGTCAGCTATGGCTCTATGCACCTCAATGAAGTCGATATCATGGACGGGGGAACGCTCTGGTACTACGTGTTTATTGTTACGCTTGTGCGCGTTGCGCCGGCTTTTGTGCTTGGTGGCTTAATTATGACCTGGATTGCACGTAAAAAGTCTTGAACTGTTAGCATAGTAACAGGATGGACGTTAGTAACTTTGTGCGCCGAGTGTGGACGTATTATGTTGACTTTGGTCGTGAGCTGCCATGGCGAATCCCCGAAAAAGATGGCAGTTTTGATCCGTACAAGATCATGGTGAGCGAGATTATGCTGCAACAGACGCAGGTTAGTAGAGTTCTGCCAAGGTACAAAGAATTCTTAGAAGTTTTTCCATCGCTAGAAAAACTAGCACAAGCTTCACTTGGTTCTGTGCTGCAGGTTTGGCAAGGGCTTGGTTATAATCGGCGGGCAAAATTCCTGGGGCAGGCAGCACGACAAATTAGAGGTGAACACAGAGGAACTTTTCCGCAAACAACGGCGGGGCTCCAGACCTTACCTGGTGTCGGCAAAGAAACTGCCGGTGCAATAATGGCCTACGCTTTTAACCAGCCAGTCGTTTTTATAGAAACTAATATTCGCACGGTTTTTATCCATGAGTTTTTTAGGGATCAAGAAGCTATTAACGATAATCAATTACGGCCTTTGATCGAGAGAGCATTGAGCGAGGTTAGCGACTATCGTGAATGGTATTGGGCTTTGATGGATTACGGGACTCATCTGAAGGCAGTCATTGGCAACCTTTCTAGACAAAGCCAGCATTATAATAAACAGACGGCCTTTTTTGGCTCCAAACGGCAGGTACGAGGCCAGATTCTTAATATGTTGACTCAGGCGAGCCCACTTACGGCGACAATGATTAAGCAGCAAGTGTTAGATGAACGCACAGATGCTGTTGTACAAGAGCTTATTCAAGAAGGTTTTGTTGTTAAAAAAGCAGGAAAGTATCATTTGGCATAAATTGATACGCTTATGGTAAAATACACCTGACATATAAGTATAAGGGTAATAATGAAGAAACGATTGCAGTATTTGGTGGGAACGCTTCTGCTTGCTCCTTTTTTGGTTGCTACTCCGGCGTTTGCTGCCCAAAATAATTCAGCAAATTCCAGTGTTAGCAATTCTAATTTGAGTAACTCAACATCGGTAAACGATAATTCAAGTAAAACTGAACTGGAAACAGAACTCGAAAAACAAGTTGAAACCGAAACTAAAAAAGACACCGAAGTGAACCGTCTCAAAGCGAGGATTGCTCTATACAAGATTAAACTTACAGCCGCTGAAGTAGCCAAATTGAAACTTAAGTGTGTAGCCGCTCAGTCCAAGATCAGCGCACTTGATACGAGAGTTAATAACGGTGTGACTATCAGAGGGAAGGTATATGCCGAGTTACTTGATCATCTTGACAAGCTTATAACCAAGCTAAAGGCGGCTAATGTGGACACCGCTAAGCTAGAAGCCGAACGAGCAGAACTCAAAGCCAAGGTGAGTACATTCACGGGTGACCTAGCCAAGTACAAAATTACTCTTGACGATGCTAAAGGTCTTGGCTGCGTCGCCGATCCAACTGGCTTCAAGGCTAGTTTAGAAGCGGCCCGTGCCGCCCAGCTGGTAGTGACGGAAGATGCTGTCGCAATCCGCAGCTATGTAAACGGAGCCATCAAACCAACACTCAAGACCATCAAGCAAGGCCTAGCAAAAACGAACAGCAACTCAATCACAAATTCAACGACAGACGCCATAGGAGGTTCGCGGTGATGGATGACGTGACTAAACCACCAGTAGTACCAGACAAGGAGCAAGCTGTAAAAGACGCTTCAACTACGACACCAACTACGCCAAGCGATTCGACTGGTACAGCAATCCCGGTAACTGTTGCACGTGACGAAGAAAAGCCTAAGAGTGCTCCTGAGGTTCCGCTTGAAACATTCGATCCAAACAGTACTGATGTACCGCCCCCGGCTGCGCCAGACGACAATGATCGAACCGCACTGGACGCGTCTATCCCTGCAGCACCCCTTGATGCGCAAGCTAACCAACCGAAACCGATATCTACTGCTCCCTCAGGAAAGACTTTGCAAGAATTGCTAGCCGAAGAAGAGGCAAAGAATCCAAAACCAGAGATGGAAGATAAGCATAACCATCATAGCCACGGCAAGGGAGTCATGGTGTTGGTAGTTGTATTGCTGCTTTTGGCACTTGCAGGTGGTGCAGCTCTAGCTTACGTCCAAACCAGCAAGAAGGTGCAGCCGGCAAGTACTACTAATAAAACGCCAACGACTACAAAAACAACCACCAAAGCCACAGATTCAGAT
>CAZJME010000070.1:0-4441 GCA_964547235.1 uncultured Candidatus Saccharibacteria bacterium | reverse complement strand
TCGTCAGTAGCGTTCACCGTTGTGGATGATGGGATTGGTGTGCCAAAAGCTGAACAACACCATATGTTTACTAAGTTTTATCGTGCGGGTAACGCCCGCAAAGCACGTCCTGACGGAACTGGTCTGGGCTTATTTATGGCCAAAAAGGTTATTGTTGCCGAGGGTGGCGCGGTTATCTTCCATAGCGAGGAAGGCAAGGGGAGTACCTTTGGCTTTAGCTTTCCCAAGACCAAGTCAAAGCCACCGGCTCACTCCGAGTAGATAACTACCACTGGTGGTGTTGCTGCCTAGGTTGACGCCCGTACAATAGCCTCTTGACCTATCTTACGCTTTGTAGAACCTGTGTGTGTTCTCCAGAAGTTTCTAGTGGTGGTCGAAGCCAAAAGAGCTCACGGCAAGCAGTTATTTTTACGGCTTCTGTAAAGTGCTTGTGCTAATAATGAAATCATTATATAAAGTATTGACAAAAATTTGTGCTTGTGGTAAAGTGGGGACATTCACGAGGTGTGGATAGTTTTGGCAAAAGAACTAATCAAACGAAGGGAACCCTTCGTTGGGAGGAAATCATTTTATGACTCATGGAATGGAAGGCATCGCAGCCCAAGTAGTTGACCCTACTATTAATCCTGGTGCAGTCGACCCAAGCGCACGAGGTGGTAATGTACGTCGGATAGTCGGCGCTGGACTATTGGCTGCCAGCCTGTTGGTTACAGCAGCATGTGACATTGGGGGGAACGGCTTGGATGAGGCACGAGCACACACGGCTACTGAAGCACAGGCAGGGCCTTCAACAACTGAAGCTCAGCCTGACACAGAGGTTTGTCCCGATGGAATTTTTCCTAATGGACTCTTCGAGGCATCGCAGCCCTCGGTATTGCGTGAGCCTGACAACTTGGCTCGTTCTCCAGAAAAACCACTAACCAACCTCGACTCACTCCTAGACTATATGACTGGTCCCGACGGAATCGCCTGCGAATCGGCTGCCGTAGCTGGTACAGACCACTGGTTGATGCGTTCTATGTATGGCGAAGGCGCAGTAGGGGCAATTTCAGACAACTCGGTTGAGGATCATATCAACACGATTGCCATAAGCCCTGATGCTGCTAAGTCGGCCGTCCAGGATATATATGAGGCCCTTCGAAACCGAGCAGAGATCAATGAACACCAGATTTCAGGTGCGTACTACAAGATAGTGCGAGCAGAAGGCCCCGACGGAATGGTATATTCTGGTCTCAAAAAGGTGGATGACATAAATATCGAAGCTGGCTCTGCCTTCATCTTAAGAGGAGGGACTGTGACGGACGACTCTGGTCGCGTTGTTGGAGACCCAGAACAAGTAGTGGTTATCGACAAGGTTACTGGCAATGTCTATGTCCTAAAAACATTTGGCCCTGCCGAACAGGCCCCTGAAACGACTACGACCAGTACTCCACCTACTACCATGCCACAAGGAGGTACGTCGGGCCGCAAAAGTGGCCCACATACAGGACCTCGCCGAAAGAGTGGCACAGGAAGCTCTGGAAGGAAAAGTGGCCAAGGCCAAGGTGTAGCTAACACCGGTGGTGCAGCTGGACCTAACGGCACAAACCCCGAAGCTGGCCCTGGTGGAACGACTGAATCACCTGCCAACGGTGGAACTACGGGTACTATCCCTGGCAACGGTTCAGGCAATGGTGGCGGTGGCGGCGAAAAAGGCAATGGTGGCGGCGAAACGCCCCCCACAACTACGGCTCCGCACAAGGGAAGCGAAGTAACTATTCCCGGAGCTCCAAGCTAAGTTTAAGAAAGGATGAGGAGATTAAATAATGAAAATTCACAGCACAATTAAAGGACTTGTCCCAGTACTAACTGGCTTGTTCGTCGGGGCAGTCATGAGCGGTCACGCTTATGCCATCCCTTACTCTGGCGACAGTACCCCTGCTGCACCAAGCCCAGCCTTCAATGTTTTTACGGGTGTTCCATCAGAAGGCAATGAGTCTGACTTCTTCCGTGGTAAGGTCGAGGGCGACACCAATGCATCTGTCGATACTGTAAAAAGCTCATGCGAAACCGGTAAACGATTTACCCTGCGTGTCTACGTTCACAACGGAGCCGACGAGGCCAAGAACGACAACGGCAAGGGCGTAAACGTTGCTAGGGATGTAAAGGTTAAAGTTGATCTAAAAAACAATACTGCTGCCAGCGGCTTCAACCCGAGCGCAACAATTAGTGCTAGCAATGCTGCCAGCGTATCTGACGGCATGAGTCTTACGTGTAGCGATGGTAAAACGGTCAACCTCAGCTACGTAACTGGCTCTGCTAAGCAATTTAGCCGAACGGGTACTCGTTCTATCAGTGACAGTCTGGTAACAACCGGTGCCGCTATTGGTACCGACACCAACGATGGTAATGTATGGGCTTGTTGGGGACAACGTGTCTACGTTACCTTTACAGTTGAAGTAAAAGAAGTTCCAAAGACTGTTCCTTCAAACGCTGTATGTATCGTTGACGACAAAGCCTTCAAAATTGATGATCGTAAAGTTACTGTCACGGTAGATGCTCAGACCGAGAATGCTACTAAGACTGGTAAATACGAAATTAATTGGGGTGATGACAGCGATGTAAGTACTAAGCAAACCGATAGTCATACCTATAGCAAAGATGGCACCTACACCATCACGGCTCGTGTTCAGGTTAAGCTGAATGACGGTAGCGTTAAGTGGGTTGAGGGTAGTACTTGTACTCGACAAGTTACGTTTAAGCAAGGCCAGCCACCGGTTACCCCTCCGACTGTAACGGTCACTACTCCACCGGTTACCCCTCCAACGCCTTCAAATGGTAAGTTGGTCGACACTGGCCCTGGCGATGTTGCGGGTATCTTCGCTGGCGTAAGCGCCATGGGCGCTGCAGCACATAGCTTCATCACAAAGCGACGCCGCTTTAGTCGGTAACACACCCTAACGCTGTGACTAGTAAAAAAAGAGGCCCCACAAAGGGGTCTCTTTTTGTATAGCCTTTAAGCTTTACTTTGCACCATCGCTGGACAGTAGGCCAATATTGAAGAGGTTAACTTTCCAGCTTCCGTTTTCTTTAATAACATGCACTAAAACTGGTGGAGAAGCGGTTACGTCGCTTCCAGAGTTATCGTCAATGAGACCAGCAACTGCTCCAGAGTCTGGATATAACTTAACGCCGACTATAGAGAGCTTGCCGTTATCCCTCTTCTCGCCCCCCTCACGCTCTGTCGAAGCACCCAGAACATTGGTTGAAGCGCTTTGTAGTCGTGTTGTTTCCATAGACTTTAGTTTTCGTGTGTCGCCGTTGGCTTGCGCGGTGTAATAGCTGGCGACCAGCCGCTTGACCTTTGCCTGGTCTGAGTAGTATCTGGTATAGCCAAGCGTGGCCGCGGCACCAACAACAATTATCGAGACGAAACTGATGATTACTTTCTTAGAGGGGCTTAAACCGGATTTATTTAGCGTGTTATAACTCACTCCTGTGCTTAGATTGCTCATCGTAGTTTAATCTCCTTTGCGCTCCCCGCACCTCCATACGATCCACTAATTGCGCGTGCCGATGCTTGGGCGGGCTGTGGAAGCTTGCTCGTTATATAACCTTCTTTCATCTTAGCTGAGTCTGCATCCAAAGTTGTCCACTCTGTTGAGGCAGTTCTTTCGGCTCGGTTGGCAACACTTTTCTTAGAGCGGCAAACCCCCTTGAGTGTAGTGGTGTATGTTTGGTAGGTCCAGAGGTTAACTTTATTGTTTATGTCTTTATAGACGAGAAGTATACAGTAGCCGTCCACCCCATCTGCTGCGTAGCCGTTATCAGCGCTAATCGTTACTTGTGAAGGATCGCTTTGTTTAAAATCAGCGCTTACTTGAAGTGTTTTTTGTACGTAGTGTTGGAGGGTGCTAGGGTCTCCTTCTACAAGGTCGGCAAACTTCTGTGCGAAGGCTTGCATATTTTGCCTCTGTTGCTCTTCTGCAGTCTTCCCAGTTATGGCCCCACTAGCAGCGGCAGCGCCTTTGGCAACCCCTTTGGCGGCAGCCGTTTTGACTGTTGCATCTTCTCTGATTTTGTCCGCGAGTGCGTTGACGTCATTTTGTTGCTTCTTTATTGCATTCAGTTTAAGGGCAAACCACACCTTGTCAGTAACGACGTGACTATAACTTCCTTGAGCTAGGCCGGTGATGGAACTTGTGCTATTGATGAGCTGCACGAGCCAGTTGTCGGTGGCTTGGTTAAAGGTCGCATCGCTTGGTTTAAGTTCGTCGCCGTTGGCACCAAGTACGACTAACCAGAACTTGAGTTGTTTGACACAATCGTTTTTGGAGTTAACAGCAAGTCTTGCTGTGGCGCAGTCTATGATTGCTCCACTGGTGTCTTTGGCTGAAACGCCAGGTACTGGCTTTGGCTTGGGTGGAGTCAGACCCCCAAGCGAGCGGGTTGGCTCGGTAGG
>CAZJME010000069.1:0-4506 GCA_964547235.1 uncultured Candidatus Saccharibacteria bacterium | reverse complement strand
TTGATCGTTCACGCTCAATCAGTGATTGCAAATGTTGCCGCTGACCTTGTTGGGCGCGATAGAAACGTGCGAAAAGGATAACTAAAATGGCTGCTAGAATCGCTGTTGCCATATTAACCTTAAACTGCAACGAAGACATGTGGTGTCGGTTAAAGATATATAGCGCCAAATCGGCGATAGCTATACAAAGTAGCGCTCCAGCAACGGGCGCCAACACCTGCGGCGTTAGCACAGAATATTTATAGCGCTTCTCAACCTCTCCGCTCACAGCAATAGCGGCCGATTCGCTCATATCCACACTTTCTGTTACAAGCCCGTCCGTCTGACTTTGCAAGCTTTTCAGGCTTAACTCTGTGTTGTCTAATGCATGGTTAGCTACAGTGCTGTCCTGTTCGCGCAAAAGCTCTACTGAACTCTGCATGATGGTAATTGGTGTCCTCAGATGATGCATAACCAGATCACCAAACTCCTTCATTGCCCTTGCTAACTGTTGTGACCTGCGAAACTCAGATTGTTGCGCACGGCGTAGTTGATATTCTCGCAAAGCTCTGTACAGATAGAATATGGCCAGAATGAGTAGTAGCAATATGAATAGCCAAGGTAGTTTAGTCGTCCACCAGACACTGCCCCGCTTTTTTCCCTTGGCTTTAACACGCTCGATGTTGCCGCTGTTATTAGTCTGAGGTGCACCGCCAGCTGATCCGACATCCGGTTTGCCCGGAGTCGGCGCTGTAGGAGATGTTCCCGAAGGTGGTGTTGTTGGTTTGGTTGGAGTCGAAGGCGTTTTAGGGGTTACGGGAGTCACCGGTGTTTCGCCGTTAGTACTAATAGTTGCTAGACCAAGTACCCACGTGCTTTGACCGATCTCGTTGACGGCTGCTACCTGAAATTCATAAGTGGTATTAGCACTGAGGCCGCTTATTGTTCTGCTTGTAGCCAGCGATTCTGGGTAATCCATCGTCTGCCAACTAGGTGTGCCCTTCTTGCGATATTGCACCAAGTAGTTAACAATTTGCCGACCTCCGTTGTCGATAGGGGTTCCCCAACTCAAGTTAACGCTAGACGTATCGGCATTACCGCCAAAATTCACTGGCGGCGAGGGAACAGTGTTGACGCCGAGAGTCGGTAATCCGTCGTTATTTGTTCGCCAGGTAGTATTAAAGTTCCAGCTATCCAGGGGATGGTTAGCGTGGTTGAAAACGAAATGATTCGGTGCATCGTTGTTGGTATTAACTGCGGCACATTCGTTCGCTGTAATGGGCGACGGGTCTATTACAGGACCATTGTCGGTAAGCGTGCCGTGGGCAGTGGCGCACATAGCAAGTCCACTCCGTGACTGGTCCCAGAAATTATTTGTTATAGGTGTTGATACAAGATAGCCGGCAAGACCTCCTGTAATGACCCCAGTCTGATTATTCGGCGGTGGCACAGTAATGGTTGCTGTACTGAATGAGTTTGTTACGGATGATAAGATAGACATACCCAAGACACCCGCTACGACCGGCTGGGTACCTGACGGCAGATTAGTAGCCGTCAGATTAGTATTGGAGTAGGCATTCGTAATGCTGCCCTTATACATAAATCCAACAATACCGGCAACGGCACCACTTGCATTGTTGGTAGTAATACTGCCGGTCGCATAGACATCGCTAAAAGTGGCAGCCGAATATCCAGCCAGACCTCCAACGCCTATAGAATCTAATGTATCAAAGTCCGGACCAGTGTCGATCGTGATGTTAACGTGTGCCGCGGAGCGCACGGCAGTATTGGGGCCTGACAAGTCGCAATAGCAGTTCCAGCCTAGCTGCTGCGTTGCCATGTCTGCACCTATTAAGCCACCTACTCCGACAGGGTAATTTTGTGAGTAATCGAGTGTAACCGTGGCCGTAAAGTCTACATAAACGTCACTTATATCGGTGGCACTTCCTAGTCCAACCAAGGCCGCACTGTTCAACATCGTAGCACCAGTGGAGGTAATGCCAGTTGTATCGTAGGTAAAGTCGGTTACGGAGTTTAGCATGCTAAGGTTCTTGATCGTCGCCCCACGTGTACTACTAAATAAGCCGTTGTTTGCCAGGATATTACCGCCCCCTGGTCGGCCTTTTATGTGCAGATTACTTATGGAGTGGCCCTGGCCATCTAATACGCCCGTGAAGGAGTAGGTAATTAGGTAGCCAATCGGCGTAAATCCTCCCAGAGCAGCCGCGGACGGGTCGTTTAAGCAGTCCGTTATGTATGTCGAGTTGTCTAGTGGACTTGGGTCGGGATCGTTTCCGCTACTAAACACCCCACTTGCAATATACCAAGCTAAGTCATAACGAAAAGTAGAGCAAACTTGGGTCTTATCCCAGTTAGCGGTGTCGGCACAGTCTATGTCGCTATCCAGGTAGTACTTACCGTCTAGGTCTCTCATCATTTCCTGTAGCTGTTGACAGGTTGTGATGTGATACGTCGTCTGAGATCTCGTAGTCTGCGTAGCGGTGTTTGACCAGCTGCCAGCGACATTATTAGCTACGGCAGCGACTTGCACTTCATATGTTGTGACTGGCGTCAAGCGTGCCAAAAAGACTTGGCGAGTTCCAAATGTTGCTCCCTCCACTGTCGCAAAGTTGGTCCAGTCGCTGGCGCCTTGAGCTCTATATCGTAACTTGTAGCCTACGCCGGGCGGCGCACCGCTGGGTGCATCCCAATAAACACCAGTGGTCGTAGACATAATATAGCCAAATCGGATATTAGTTGGCGCTCCAGGGGGTGGGCAAGTGTAAGTCGTAAACGTCATGTCGCTGCCATATTCGGTGCCATCGCTATTGGTAGCAAAGGCTCGATAATGGTAGGTCGTGGAGCAGACCAATGAGCCGTTGGCAGAGGTGTTTAAAGTGAACCCGCCCAGCGAGTTATCTGGCAAAAAGCGTTTGACGGTGTTGTTACCATTATCGACGACGTAGATATTATCAAAGGCGTCAACTGCGACGTCAGTAGGCCCAAAGAACTGGTTGTCGCCGGACCCGCTCGATCCAAATTTATTAACATAGTTCCCACTAGTGTCAAATTGTTGCACTTTATCGTTATCGTTATCTACTGCATAAATACGTCCGCTTGAATCAATAGCCAAACCCTGTGTTTTATAAAATTGGCCATCACCAGATCCCGAGACACCCGCCTGACAGCCTGATGTACAAATCTGAAAGACTGCCGTACCGTCTTGCACGCCCCAACCCCAGGTTGATATAAAGGTGCCGGCAGAGGAGTATTTTTTCATTCGGGAATTGCCTCGATCAGCTACGTAGATGTTACCTGAGGCATCAAAGGCAATGTTCATTGGGAACGCTAGATTATTGTCGCCAGTTCCCGAACTGCCAAACTGAGATAGATACGTCCCAGAACTATCAAACTTTTGTATACGATTGTTGAAAGAATCGCAGACATACACGTTGTTATTGCTGTCTATACCCAGACAATATGGAGCCATGAACTGCCCGTTGCCAGAACCCGATATTCCTGCCTGACAATTCGATGTACACACTTGGTAAGCAGCGCTGCCATCTTGCACGCCCCAGCCCCAAACAGCGATAAACGCCCCAGAACTACTCAGTTTTTCTATGCGATTATTAAGGACGTCGGTTATGTATATATTGCCGCCACTGTCTACGGCGACATCAAACGCGCCATTAAATTGTAGGTCACCCGTCCCATTGCTACCGTAGGTTGCCTGTAGCTGCCCGTTGGAGCTTAATTTTTTCACCGAATCTGAAGCAGTTGCGTAGACATCGCCACTGGACGTAACAGTTACCCCTTTGTAGCCGTTACTTTCACTTGGGACAAAACTGTTATCGAACGTTACACCATGTGTGTTTTCCGACAGTGTTTGCCCATAAGCGACTGTGGTACCGTATTGAAAGCCGTGTTGTGTCACGGGGCTATCCGAAGATTGCACAGTACCACGTAGTTGAGCCGAGCTTTGGGTCACATTGATGGCGCTGACAGTCTGGATAACAGGGGTTGAAGCTATAACATGACCGACTATCATCACGCTGCCTACGGCTAGCAACATCGTATAAGCCACAGAGAATGCACCCCGACTTAACAGCGAGCGCCAGATATGGCGAATACGCGGTAAGCTAACCACCCTTAAGTGATGGATAAGTGTGTAGCGCGTAGAGGGTACCGCGCTTACTAATGGATACCGGTGCTTTCTATAATCTGACCATATATTAATTCCAAAACCAAACAGAAAGCCAATAAGCCAGATAGGGAGTACTATGCTGAAACGACTCAAGATTGATGTGAAATGCGACGCGTCACTTAAAGGTTGGGCAGACTGAGAGTACGCCTGTCTAAATGACGGGCTTAACCTAGCTAGAATAATGATACCAAGAGTGATGACACCAATCACCAAAGGGGGCACGATATAACGATGCTTGCCCGCGAGTAACGCTGTAATCCTTTTCTTGCTCAACCTAACCATCATCTGCATGCTTCTCTTGAAGTTATCGATTTCTACTTATG
>CAZJME010000068.1:0-4529 GCA_964547235.1 uncultured Candidatus Saccharibacteria bacterium | reverse complement strand
CCGTAAACAGAACTTTGCTGTGATTGCCGAAGGCAATCTCGACGTTATTGCCAGTCAGCAGGCCGGCGTGGCTAATGTGGTGGCAACGGCAGGAACGGCGCTAACAGAGGCGCAGCTCAAAATCTTGAGCCGTTTGACCGAGGACATTCGTCTGGCGTTTGATCAAGATAAAGCGGGTCAAAATGCCACAGAGCGGGCTATTCCAATTGCCAGTAAAGTGGGAGTTAACCTCGGTATCATTACTGTGCCAGAAGGTAAAGATCCTGACGAGCTGATTCGTAAAGATCCGAAATTGTGGGAGGCCGCCGTGGCCAAACCGCAGTATGCTGTAGACTGGTTGATTGAATTTTACACGCAGCACTTTGATATACATTCGGCGCCAGGCAAGCGTCAGCTAAGTGATCACGTCATGAAGCTTATTAGTACCTTGGCCGATCCGGTAGAACGAGACCATTATATTGCTAAACTTGCGGGTTTGTTGGCGGTTAGTCCCGAGGCGTTAACTACTAAATTAGTTCGGCCGCCCACCGATCGGCTTAAAACAGTAGCTAAAAAACTCTCCAAGATTGACCAGCAGTCGGCTGAACACGTTCGTACACAAAATCATCTACTGTGTCTGGTGCTCATGCGACCCGAATTACGTGAGTTTACTTCTTCACTGTCACCAATTATGTTGCCACAGAAACTTGCTCAAACACTGCTCAGTTTCTTGCAGGACAACCCAGCGATAAGCATTGCGACCGAAACCGACCTGCCACTGGAGCGAGATGACATGCAAAATATGCAGAATTATGGTAAAATGTTGCTATTACTATACGAAGAGTTGTACCAGGAAATCGAGATAGCAGAACTTCGTTACGAAGCCGCTCGATTGCAGAACCGTTTGGTCCATACGTATGTCAAAACGCAAAAAGCAAAATTAGCAAGAGCGCTTGAAACAGCCGATGAGGAGACGACAGACCGATTGCTCCAGGCGGCAAAAGCACTCGACAATTTACTAAAGTCAAATCAAGGAGAGTAGACAATGGCGGATGCACCAGACGATAATCAAGCTTTAGAACAAGTAAGGAAGGAATTAGTTGCCAAGGCTAAAAAGGCTGGTCAGATAGATCAGCGAGACATCTCTAAGGTTATTCCAGATACTCCAGACAACGTTGATATCCTCGATAAGTTGTATACCGATCTCGCCGATAACGGTATAAAGATTACGACAGGTAACGAACCGGCCACAGGCGATGAATGGTCGGATGAAGACAGCGAAGAAGAAGTGGTCTTGCAAGAGCAGGTGTACCTAGATGACGTGGCAGATGATTCAGTCCGACTTTATTTACGCGAAATCGGTAAAATTCCACTATTGACGGCAGAAGAAGAGCTAGCTCTTGCTAAACAGGTGGTAGCAGGCGATAAAGGCGCTAAGGATAAAATGGCCGAGGCTAACATGCGTTTGGTGGTTTCAATCGCCAAACGGTATGTTGGACGTGGTCTGGATCTTTTAGATCTCATCCAAGAAGGTAATACGGGTCTCTTGCGGGCGGTGGAGAAATTTGACCCGGACAAAGGCTTCAAGTTTTCGACCTATGCCACTTGGTGGATTCGCCAGGCCATTACTCGTGCCATCGCCGACCAAGCGCGTACTATCCGTATACCCGTGCACATGGTGGAGACAATTAACAAACTGCTTCGCACTCAGCGTCGATTGACACAGGAACTCAATCGCGAACCGACCAACGAAGAAATCGCCAAAGAGATGGAAATTGATGTCGAAAAGGTCGAACATATTATGAAGATCAAGCAGGACATTTCTAGTCTTGATGCTAGTGTTCGAGATGATGAGGAAGACAGTGTACTTGGTGACTTTATTGAAGATGAAGATACGGTAAGCCCTGAGGAATCGGCCACTGGCCAGTTACTAAAAGAACATGTTAAAGACATGTTGGGGGCGTTGACTGAACGGGAACAAAAAATTCTCAAACTCCGTTTTGGTTTAGAAGACGGCAAAAGCCACACTCTGGAAGAAGTTGGGCAAGAATTCAATGTAACCCGCGAGCGTATTCGACAGATTGAAGCCAAGGCCCTGGCTAAGCTGCGTAAGCACAAAGACGCCCGCAAATTGCACGACTACATCCAATAATCTGTGTAAACATGATGAGTTCTGTGATGGGGCGGTCGGCCTCTCGGATAGCAAAACGTGAATTGCAAGTAGACCAGCAGTAACGTAGTATAAAAAAATGCAAAAGCCACAATTGATTGGTATTGGCGGAACAAATGGTTCGGGTAAAGATAGCCTGGGCAAGCTTTTGGCAGAAAAACACGGATATTTATTTATTTCGATGACTGATATGCTGCGGGATGAACTTGATCGACGTGGTTTATCAACAACGCGCGAAAACATGCGTGAGCTGAGTGCTGAGTGGCGTCGGGAGAGTGGTCTGGGAGTACTTGTTGATAAAGCGTGGGCAATTTACCATGAGCACATCGATCAATATAAGGGGTTAGCAGTAGCAAGCCTTCGAAATCCTGGTGAGGCTGATACGGTTCACGACTTAGGCGGCGTTGTGGTGTGGGTTGATGCTGATCCAAAAATGCGCTACGAACGAATTACCGGACGCGGACGTATCGATGACAGGCGCAGCTTTGAGCAATTTATGCAGGAAGAAGCGGACGAAATGCACCATAGCGGTGATGAGGCAACGCTCAATATGGCCGGCGTTAAAGAAAAGTCAGATATTTTCATAAACAATAACTCAAACGAACTAGCTGATTTCGAACAAAAAATCACCCAACAGATATTCGCGTAACAAAACGATGACTTTTCGGCATTCAGCAAACCAGCATATTGTTGAATAATGCATGCATTGCAGAAAACCCCTTTGCCCAATAAGCCAAGCGGTGCTTCTGTACCGTAAAGTCCGGGGTCACGATTAGCTCAGACGACCGTATTGATGCGATTGGGGAGCGAGCTAGTGGCTCTGTGCAAAACCTCGTACGGTAGCTAGCTTAGATTAAACTTTCGTTGTAACTCTCGAATAGATAAGAATACAACGGCTGCGCCCAAGGCATATAACCAGTCAATTGCCATGAGTGGACCTGCACCAAAGTATCGATTGATTGGTGAATAAATAATTGCTAGGACGCATAGAACGCTGAGTAACATGGCGCCCCATAACTGTTTATTGTGGAATTGATAACGCGTAAAAATTCCATCTTGACTCCGCCTCTGTAAAATGTTGCCTAGCTGGCATAAGACAATAGTAAGGTAAGTTAGAGCGGTAGCTTGCAGCAGCACCGGGGGGTGTCCTTCGATTTGAGTCGGGTCAACACCATGGCGTTGGAAGAAATAGAGGAAATTAGTAAACGCCAAGCCCCCAATAAGGAGTCCACACCACATGAGGTCCAAGATACTTCTTTTATTGAGAATAAGATGTTTAGGATCGCGCGGTGTTTCTTGCATTAGCTCTTGGTGTGCTTGATCCCATCCTAAGGCTGCAATAGGGAAGAGCTCGGCAACCAGGTCGATGGCCAAAATTTCCATAACCGTGAGTGCCAGAGGAACGCCAAATAGGCTCGCTGCTGCCAGGCTGGTGAGGTTTACTACTAGTTCTGCGGTGTTGCTGGTGAAGCAGCTTAGCGTGCCTTTTTTTATGTTTTGGAAAACTGTGCGACCTTGCTGTACGGCTCCTATAAGTGTGTGAAAGCTGTCATCAAGCAACACAATTTCTGCCGACTGTTTCGCTACGTCGGTTCCGGTTACTCCCATAGCTACGCCGATGTCTGCACGCTTAAGCGCTGGTGCATCATTGATACCGTCACCGGTAACAGCCACAATCCGGCCACTGTCCTTGATGAGCCCCACAATTCGTAGTTTATCCTCGGGACTAACACGTGAAAATATGACACTACCACGATGTGTATGTTGCAAGATTTCGGCATCACTTAATTTCTCTACTTCGTTGCCCATGATTATGTTGATATCTTGAGGAGTTTTTGCTAAACCTGCTTTCAAGGCTATAGCCTTGGCGGTTGTTGCATAGTCGCCGGTTATAATCGATATAGCAATATGCGCGCGGTGCGCATCATGCATAGCAGCGGGTACTTCTTCTCGTAAAGGGTCGATCATCGACACCATACCTAGGTAAGTTAGACCTGATTCCAGTTTTTCCATTTTCAAATTACCGACCTTGGTATGAATGGGTAAGACTTTATAGGCGTAAACTAGATTACGCATGGCAGACTGAGCCAATACTTCGTTATTAGCAAGAATTGATTTTCGTGTGGCATTACTTAGCGGTCGTATATGCCCATGGTCCCAGATGTCTTCGCACTTTTCGAGAACGCTTTCGGGCGCCCCTTTTACAAACACATACAGCTGCTTATGGTCGCCCCAGGTGCGAATCGAGCTCATTCTTTTGCGTGCGGAGTCAAAAGCAAATTCTTTGAGTTCAGGATGGGCTTTATCGAGTTGCTCGGTATCGACTCCAGCTTTGCGCGCCAAGGTAATTAAAGCAGCTTCGGTGGGGTCGCCAACAGCA
>CAZJME010000067.1:0-4529 GCA_964547235.1 uncultured Candidatus Saccharibacteria bacterium | reverse complement strand
CAGCCCACCCGACACCACAAACCCATCTGTCAGCATCACGTCACCAGTGGCCGGCTCCTCGATTAGTTCAGGTACGAGCGTCAACATTTCAGTTGCCGCTAGCGATGACAGTGGTACGGTTTCGAAGGTAGAGTTTTTCGTGGACGGAGGCTTAAAGGGCACCGATACAACTAGTCCATTCTCGTATAATTGGGACACGACTGGTCTGAGTGGAAACCACACTTTGACCGCCAAAGCGTACGATCTGTCCAACAATGTCGGCAACGCCAATGCAATATCAGTGAATCTTACCACTCCCGGAAAGCCGGGAGACGTAGACAACAATGGCTTGATAAATGGTTTTGACATCAGTATTATACTAAGCCACTGGAATATGACTGGTACCACTCGAGCCCAAGGAGATGTAAGTGGTGACGGCAAAGTCAACGGTTTTGACCTATCTTTAGTGTTATCGAATTGGGGTAAATAATGAGACAGAAGCACCAACGAAAGCAACAGGTCCCCAAAAAACTTTCCTGGAAAGGGGTAGTAGTAGTTGTAGCCCTTGCAATAGTCGGAGCTACAATTTTAGCACGATCATTTGCGGCAGGTCCTGCCACAATCACCCTTGACCCTACGAGTGGCAGCCATGCTCTTAATACCAATTTCTCCGTCACGGTGTATGAAGATAGTAGTAGCGACCCTGTCAACTTCGTTCAAGCCGACTTAAACTACGACCAAAGTAAGCTACAATTCGTAAGTCTAGATACGAATGGCAGTGCTTTTGACGGACAGGCAAGCCAATCCGGTGGAAACGGCCTGGTGAGTATTGCCCGCTTTCGGACCGAAGGCAACACTCTCGTTGGCAACCAAAAGATAGCCGTCGTCAATTTTAAGGCGGTGGCAGGAACAGGCACAACAGCTATAAGCTTCGCCAAGAGTTCGTATCTAGTTCACGCTGGTAACCATACGGACATATGGAATGGCGTAACCACTGGCGGAACTTTCACCTTGACGACCTCGGGCGGGTCAAGTGGCGGCGGAAGCGGAAGTAATGGTGGTAGTAGCGGTGGTGGAAGCACCAGCACACCCCCTCCAACATCCTCGGGCAGCAGCTCATCAAACCCTAGCAACAAAAACAGTAGCAAGACAGGCTCATCGAGTAAGCCACCTACAGCTACTACAACACCCGGCACGAGCGCACCTTCAAGCGACAGCACAAGCACCACGCAGGAAACTCCTACGCCGGACTCAAGTACAAAAACGAGTACAGCGAGCAAAAAAGTAGCTGCCTCAAACCTCACTGGGTTACCTGCGATCCAAAAGATGTGGGTCATCTACTTTGTTGGCATTTTGGTAGTAGGTGGTGCCGGCTGGTGGCTTATCCAGTGGATTCAGAGTCGACGTTTCGTGCCTAATCATCAATCCGCCAGTGGGGACGCCAAAGCTTTTGTTGGTGGAGAAACACCATTTCCATCAGCAGGCGGAATGTCTTCGGTAATCAAGCCGAGCGAAACACCCCCACTTGAAAAGTCAAAAGTCATCCCTGCCGCTCCCTCGCCTGCAGTGTCGGTAGCACCCACAGAAACAGTACCACCAAAACCAACTCCCGCAGCAGCCGCGCAAACATCCAGCCCGAATCCTGCAACCACACAGCAACAAACGCCACCCCCAACCCCTCTCCCAAAACCACCGGCGCAAAACTGATAAAAACAGACGAATCCAAAACATGCCGGACAATGCTACGGCACTTTTGGCTTAACGGTACTAATACGACAACAATTATGACGCATTGCCGGCTGTAATTGCTGACTAGGCTTAGTTGATATATTTAGCAGCGCGCAACGTCAGCCCGACTACTATCTTTACACTTCTCAGCCCCTACGCGCCTGTTTTGTTGATTAAGCAAAGGCCAACAAACATCGCGGATGCTTCTGTGCCAGCCAGACTAGTTAGCGAAAGAGTCTAAACAAAATTAGCCGGCTCGTGCCTGATGACCGCGGTGCATTACTTACAGCACCATAGTATTGCTTTTTTTGCGCTTTTGTGCTATTATACCCCCTCTCTCGTAGAGATGGAGATGTTTTATGGAAAATGTCGTTGCTGTCGACTTTCTTGTAAAGAACCCACGCGCTCGCCGTTTTAGGGTTATGTTTCTTGCTATCGTTTTTCTCGCCATCATCCCATTATCTATTCCTCTTTTAAAAGGTCTCTCAAAAAACCCCTTAGCTTCTAAACCACCGTATGCGCAACGTCAGCCCGACCATGCAGCTTCCGCTAAGACGCAGAGCCCTGCTCAAAACCCGCCAACAAAAGTAGCACTGGCCACAAACAACTCCACCAGCCATAAAAGCGGAGGGGGTTTGTCATCTCGAGCAACTACAGCTATCCCCGCAGTCCCAGCATGTAAAGCTGCAGACATCCCTGTACCCACCCCAGCAGTACTTACTGCAGCCGTTTCGGGCTTGCAGCAACAGATTGAAGCGCCGCAATATTATCAAGTCTATGGCTACACAGCAGCCGATGTGCAACGACAGCTATTTAACTGTAGTCCATTCAGTGATAAAGATGGCAAGTTTGCCGCTAGTACGAACTACTCAATAAATTGGAGAGTGTCTTACGTGGGAGACGAGCAAGGCCAGTGTAAAATTTCTAGCGCTGTCGTTGGCGTTCATGTGGCACAAATAATGCCGCACTGGAACGATTCGTCCTATGCAATGCCGGGTTATGCCGGCCGATGGCAAACCTTTGTCAATAACTTACAAACTCATGAAGATGGTCATCGCGATTTATATCTTGCTTATGCTGCACAATTACTACAAGATTTACAAGCTCTGCCCACGAACAATTGCGAGAACTTTATGAGCTACGCAAATTCGCGAGCGAATGCCGACTTGTCGCAATTGCGTCAAGCAGATGAAGCATATGACCAACGCACTAACCATGGCGCCTCGCAAGGGGCCGTCATACCTGCTCAGTAAAACGTCCTCTTGGAACATCTCCTGACAATTATTTTAGGTTGTATAATGGTAGGGTAAGGAGATAGGAGAAGGTGTTTGGCAAGCCATACTGACCCACTTATTGTTGTATCTACAAGATTACCCATTAGCGTTACCAAAAACCAGAATGAGATTGTACTTCGTCCAAGCACTGGTGGCCTAGCCACAGCGGTTGGCTCGACGCAAGGTGCGCACAACAGTCTTTGGGTTGGCTGGCCGGGAATTGCGTCGGACAATCTCACACAAAAAGATAAACAAACCATTACGCGTTTACTCAAAAAACATGGCTGCGCGCCAGTCTTTCTGACACAAAAGCAAATAGATTTATACTATTTAGGGTACTGTAACGCAACCTTGTGGCCCCTCTTCCATTATTTCCCTAATCGAGCTAAGTTTAGCCGTACATTTTGGGAAGCGTACCAAGAAGTAAATCGCCTTTTTGCAGATGCAGTGGGTAAGCTTGCCCCCAAGAATGCTCGATTTTGGGTCCACGATTACCAGTTGATGCTTTTGCCAAAGCTGCTCCGCGAAAAACGCAAGTTGGCAGATATTGGCTTTTTCTTACACACGCCCTTCCCCTCATTTGAAATTTTGCGGCTACTTCCAGAGCGCAAAGAAATACTTCAGGGCTTGCTGGGAGCAAACCTCGTCGGCTTTCACACTTACGACTATGTGCGACATTTTTTAAATAGCGTTTCGCGTTTATTAGGACACGACAGTGCGCTAGGAACAATCACGTACAATGATCACTATGTTCACGTCGATGCCTTTCCTATTGGTATTGACTACAAAAAGTTCGCAAAAGCAGCGAAGCAACGTGGTGTTAAAAAGATGTTACGCTCTTTTAATCTATTCAAGCAAAAAACCAAAGTCATACTAACCGTTGATAGAACGGACTATTCTAAAGGTATCCCAGCCCGGCTCGAAGCCTATGCAATTTTTTTAAGACAAAATCCTGAATTCGTAGGAAAAGTAGTTATGGTTGTTCTGGCGATGCCTTCTCGAGAAGGTATTGAAGAATATGATTTACTACGCCAAAATATCGAACAACGAGTGGGGCGAATCAATGGCGAATTCTCAACTGCCGACTGGTCTCCCCTAGTGTACCGGCATCAGTCATTACCTTTCGAAGAGTTGAGCGCACTCTACTCGCTTGCCGATGTTATGCTCGTCACTCCAATTCGCGATGGCATGAACTTAGTAGCAAAAGAATTCGTAGCTAGCAAGGATGGTGGCTCTGGTGCATTGATATTGAGTGAGATGGCAGGAGCCGCTATCGAGTTGCCCGAAGCTATTCTGGTCAACCCGAATGATGCCCTAGGTATGGCAGAGGCAATCAAGGAGGCGCTGACCATGCCGCCCTCAGAGCAGCATGAACGGATGTTAACCATGCAGGAGCGCATCTCTGTATATACGGCTCAAAAATGGGCTGAAGATTTCTTAGATGAATTGTCCAAAGCCACGGAAGAGCAAAAGAACCAACCGAAGGCCTTGTTGCCGAACATCAAAAAGGAATTAGTCCGAGACTATTTTGCTGCGAGTAGTCGACTC
>CAZJME010000066.1:0-4572 GCA_964547235.1 uncultured Candidatus Saccharibacteria bacterium | reverse complement strand
TTTATCCCATCAAAAGTAATAGGGAAGGAGCCAATATTAGCATTGACTACCGAAACCACAGTCGATTGATTTAAGCTGCTAGATTCAGCCCAGTTTGCACCATCCCAATATTTCCATGTTGTTCCGTTATCATCGCTCAAGCGGTAGCTAATAGTTCCACCGTTTGGTGTTTCGTTTGCCGTAAACCCTTCCCAAGACCTAACACCACTTTTACGAACAGCTGTGTTGTAGGTTACGGCTTGCTTTGCACTTGAATAGGGTTTTGAAGTTAATGAAGTCCTACTAATATTGCTAATCCTGACTTCATCGATACTACCCTCAAAAAAGCCTTGTGAACGACCATTATCAAAACCGCCATACGCCTTTCCGATGAACAAATCTTGTGGTCCATCACTCATGGTTAATGATTTAGTAGCAGTACCCACAATACTACCATCAATCAGTAGTTCCATAGTGGTCCCGTTATAACGAGCTGCAATATGATGCCAGTTAGTATCTTGGCTTGTTATTGATGATTGCAAATAACCGTTATCTCCATACGACCAGACCATTGCATCTGAATTGGCTGAATAACCCGTGCCAACATAAAGCTTGCCTCTGTGAACCGCCATTACTGTAACATCCTCTACTGCACTATCTATCCAGCTTGAGTTCATACCATCACCGCCAACTTGAGTCCAACTTGTGCCGTTGTATCTCCATACTTCACCATCGCCCGAACTATAGCCAAGACCTGCATATAATTCACCGTTATAAACCGCCATGGATTTAACTCGTTCATAGTTACCGGCATCTGGCCAGCCCATATTATCGGAACCGTTACTATCACCGCCAATTTGTGCCCAGCTAGGAGAACCTCCGTCACAATCGGTACAAGCCCAAACTTCGGCATCATTATTTGGTGTACCGCTGCCTGATGATCCCAGACTCGCCACCAGTTTATCATTCCAAACTACCAAGTTGGGCACATCTTCGTATTTAGCATCTGCCCAGCTAGAATTTATTGCATCACCACCAACCCTCGTCCAAGTAGTACCCGTACCACTATAGCGCCAGACTTCAGCTAACCCAGCAGTATAGTTACCCAATCCAACATACAGTGCACCCTTATAAGTTGCCATGGAGCTAACGGCTGAGTATGGAGCAGTACCCCAGTTACCTGAGGCAGTTCCGCCAACCTGGCTCCAACCAGGGCTTCCGCCTTCACAGCCAGTACATTCCCAAACTTCACCATCACCGTTACTATTTCCTAAACCAGCGTATAGCTTATTATTGGCAACCCCCAAAGAGTAAACTATTTCGTAAGTACTACCCCATGCGCTACCCACCGAGGGACTGCCATCGGCTACTTTGGTCCAACCGGGGTTATCATAACGCCAAACTTCAGCCTCGCCAGCGGTGCTCCCAAGCCCAACATAAAGCTTATTTTTATAATTAGTCATGGACCAGACGGCCTCATAGGTATCATCATTCCAGCTAGAGTTTATTCCTTGGCCACCAACTATTGTCCATTTGCCGCTATTAGGGTCTTGCTCCCAAACTGTAGCATCACCAGCTGTGTTATTGCCTGTGCCTACGTACAGGTTGCCGTTCACGGTTGTCATGGACTCTACACTGTCAAAACCATATTGACCCCAGCTTTTATTAACATATTTTCCGGCAATTCTATTTCCGCCCCAATTTGGAGCACTGTCGCAATTGTTACACTTCCACATTGCACCCTCGGTCGTGTTGGATAAGCCTGCATAAACAGTTGAACCATCTACAAGTAGCGACCTCACATGGTTATGTGTTGCGTTCCAGCCGTTATTGACATTGTCACCTCCTACTTTCGTCCAAGTTCCATCATAGCGCCAAACTTCATCATCGCCATTAGCGCTAGCGCCCATACCCGCATAAAGCGTACTACCATTATTTCTAAGGCTATAAACTCCTTCTTTATCGGTACCAAAATTGGCTGAACTACCTAGCTTGGTCCAACCAGCTGTGTTATTGCAAGTTGCCGAAACATCGCAAGTCCAAACATTGGCATCAGTATTGGTAGTTGTACCGGTACCCACATAAAGATTATTACCATCGGAAGTCATTGAAAGAATATACTCTGCACCACCCCAACTTTGTCCACCAGACCCAGAACCATCACCGCCAAGCTTATCCCAAACGGCCGATCCTGGTGTTGTGCAACTAGCTGTACATCGCCAAACTTCGCCGTCACCCGCAGTAGATCCTAACCCCACAATTGGGTTTCCGCCAACTACTGCCATGGCATAAGCCACTTCATAGCCGGCACCCCAGCCCCTTGCAGTACCACTAAATCCACCAATACGGCCTCCACCCCAATTTGGAGTTGTTTCGCAATCTGTACAAGCCCAAACTTGCCCCATATTAGTACTACTACCAAGGCCTGCATAGACAGTAGTGCCATCTACGCTCAAGGAGAATACGCTCGTAAACTGATTGCCCGCCCAACTATTGTTGATACCGTCCCCGCCAATCTTGCTCCAAGAGCCATTTTTAAAACGCCAAATATCACCATCGTTTACACCCGTCCCCATGCCTGCATACAGAACATCTGTGCCATTAGTTGCAAGTGTCCAGGCACCCTCATAAGCATTGTTGCTAATTTCGTTATTCCAGCTTCCATTAATTCCATCACCAGCTATCTGTGTCCAGATACTGGTTCCGGTATCATACTCCCAAATTTCGGCATCATTAGTACTACCACCCAAGGAGGTATATATTTTGTTACCCATTTTTACTATTTCATTAACGTTTTGTTTACTATTTGCATCCCAGCTGCGATTTACTTTAGCGCCATTGACTGCCAACATATCTGCACCAGCTTGCTGAGTCCACGAATTAGCACCAGAATTTTCCAGTTCATATGTGACTTTACCCGTTTCGTTATCGTAATAAAGTTGGTACTTGCCCTTATCGAGTATTGTCTGTCGGTATTGGGAAGAACCCGCGCTAAAAGGGTTAGCCAATTTTGTCCAGGCCTCTAAAGTATTACTACCCGTAAGCGAAAGAGAAGGTGAATCTGGCACAGTAACTTTTGAGGAAGTCCCGTTTAGTGTTAGCCCATTATCCAAGTTACCAGTTTGCCAATTTTCGTCTGTTACCGTTCCGTTATTGTGGTTTGAAGAGCTATCCGTTGCCGTTACGCCACTCGTTTCATCTAAGTGAAAAAGGGCAGAGGTATTGGCATCGTTATCGTAATTTTGTGCTTTGAGCTTGGCTGAACCTCCAGAAGCTTCCACGCCAGTATCGAAAGAAAAGTCTCCGGGGGTTGCAAAATTCCAAGTATCTGTAGCATCTGCGGCAAAAACAAACTTTGTACTTGAATAAACCATGCCGCCAATGACAACTAAGTATACTACTAGGATAGAATAATGAATTTTTTTATGCCACCTCCACTCATGCCAACGGAGGTATCTCGGATATTTTTGAAGTAAATAATTGTGTGGCTTAGCCGCAACCACTCTATGGGCAGATTTTGCTACTTTCTTTGTCGTATGAGCAGTCACTTTGGCTCCAGCATATGAAACTTTAGCGACCTTTTTAGTTGCTTTGCTCGTTACTCCGAAAGTTTTCTTGGTAGCTCTTAGGCTTACTCCGCCAGTTTTTCGAGCAACTTTTACTGTTACACCCCCAGTTTTTTTAATAATTCTGGCTGTTGTTTTAGGTGCTTGTTTTACAACACCACCAATTCGGCGGCCTGCTTGTTTTGCCTTACCTTTTATTGCCCTCATAAATCTTAACAATACCTTGGATAAACTGTAGCAATTTTAACAGTTATGCTTAGGATGTGTAAACATATTTCACTTACTCACTTCATGGCGGGCACTTCCGCTCATAGAGTAGTCACGCACATGGTAGCGATTGCACTGAGGATACCGTGAAATTGTTTAAACTGATTGGAGCCATTATGCTCGGAAAACGAGAGAGTTACGAATTGGAACGTACTCAAGCCGGAGCTGATGCGTTGGCATCATACTTTTCAAATTGCACCTCTGAAAGTTTAACAGCAATAATACGGTGCTGGATTAGAACGTACATATAACCCAACTCTCTAGAGTTTATGAGAGTTTACGGTGGTAATAAGTTCAAACGGTTATTAACTTAGCACTATCTGCCTGACTAGCCAGTTTTTTATCAAACGTCCATAATGGCTCAGCCTGATTGAGCGTCGCATATGTACTTAAGCAACAATCTTCAAAAGAAAGTGCAGAATGGCTTACATATGTTGGTAACGCCTTTTCGAATAGCGATCGATTACAGTTTATTCCCCTCAACAAAATCAGCCCCATAACGGCTTCGGTAACTTGTTGACGAGAAAATCCATAATATCTTTCAAGTACAAATACAAGCTCAATTACCGCAATATCAGCAATAACTAGTTGACCGTTCGCCTCGCGTAACAACCTTTTTGTAGCTTCGTGTTGTTCTGGTACGTCGTTCAAGAGCAATCTCAGTAATGCATTCGTGTCAAGCGAGCCAATGAATCTCATTACTTACGACCCTTACGATTTTTCTGGTAATAAGCATCGACGGCAAGCAAAGGTTCCTTCT
>CAZJME010000065.1:0-4610 GCA_964547235.1 uncultured Candidatus Saccharibacteria bacterium | reverse complement strand
GAACCGCTATCTGCTCCTTAGGACGGAGTTATTCTATCCATTGAACTATGGGGACGAGTGAGCGGTGCAATCTTTCACTCGCTTGAAATTATACCGCGGATAATAACCTATTCGTAACAGAAGACTGAGGAGCATCGTATCCTCTTAGTTCATATTCTATAGGGGTATTCACGAAAAACCAACAGTAACGATTTTTTGGGGCACTCATCTGGACGTACTCTACAAAAAGCTATACGCTAATGCTATGGCGAAAAAGACCAAGAAGCTCACCGATCGGCAAAACAAGTATTTTGACGAGCAATTTGATGACGAGTCAGTGCTGGTGGTGACACGAAAGCACCCTATTGTTATGCGCAAAGGGCTTATTCTGGCGTGTCTAGGGCCACTTATTGGCGTTATACCGGCAGCGATTAAACCTGAACTGGGTTTTGGCATCTTTTTCGGAGGTTTGGGGGTTGGTTTTTTACTCGGGCTACTATTGTTCTTTCCGTCATGGATAGGATGGTACTATAGCGTCTTTATCGTCACCGATCAGCGATTGATACAAATTACCCAAAAGGGTTTGTTTCACCGAAGCGTGGTAGACTTGGGGCTTGGCCAGATACAGATGGTCAATTACGAGATTGCTGGGCTCCAGCAAACATTACTGGGATATGGTACTATTGTTATGCAGACTTACGTCGGTGATCTGGTGATTCATGAAGTACATCACCCGGCGCAGTTTCAGAAAGAGATGCTATCGATATTGAGACAAGAGGGCGTGGCAGTCTCGAATTATCCGAATATCAAAGGGCAGGGAGTAGATGAAAAAGAGAATTCGTAAGTGGTTTAATGCTCGGAAATTAAAAAAAGAAGCAAAAAATGCTATCGACGAAGTTGTTGAGGCTATCAACGAAGTTCCCCGTATTACCAACGAAACCGTAGCAGAGCATCGGGAAGAAGTGCTTTCTAGCGCCCGCAAGTACATTTACCCCTTGCAACAGAGCAAACATAAGATTGTTCTGGTGTCGACGGCCATCTTTATTGTGGCTCTGGTAAGCTTCTTTTCGTACACCACGTTATCTTTGTATAAATTTAAGTCTTACTCAACGTTCTTGTACGGTGTAACACAAGTTATTCCGTTCCCAATTGCTAAGGCAGGAAGTAACTTTGTAGCTTACGAAAACTATTTATTCGAACTAAAGCACTACATCCACTATTACCAGAATGAACAAAAACTAGACTTTAAGAGTAATTTTGGTAAGCAACAGCTGGGCGAATTCAAGAAGCGAGCTCTTACGAAGGTGGTGAACGACGCCTATATTAAGCAGTTGGCCGCTAAGCATAAAGTTTCGATCTCAAACAAAGAGGTTGATGAAGAAATTCAGATAGTGCGCCAGCAAAACCGTCTTGGCGGAAGCGACAAAGTTTTTGAGGATGTACTGCGCGAGTACTGGGGTTGGTCGGTGGATGACTTTAAAGGGCGGCTTAAGCAGCAAATGCTTGCACAAAAACTTCTGCCAGTGCTTGACAAAGATACTGTTGCGCGAGCTAACAAGGCTTTCGCAGAGTATAAGGGTGGTGCCAATTTCGCCGATTTAGCCAAGAAATACTCCGATGACCAAACTACAAAGAACAACGGAGGAGAATTTAGCGGTTTAGTTGATCGAACCAACAGGGACCTTTCAGCTAAAACCACAGCAACTCTCTTTAAGTTAAAGCCGGGTGAAGTTTCGGCCGTAGTGAACACTGGCTATTCGCTTGAAATCATCAAAAACTTTGAAGTCAAAGATGGAAAGGTGCGTGGTGCACATATAGTTTTCAACTTCAAAGACATCAACACGTATCTTGATGACCTCAAGGATTCACAGCACACTCGTTTATTCATTAAGATTTGACATCTGTAAAAATTGAGTAAAATAGTAGTACGAAGTAGTAGGTACGATCCAAATTTCCTACTTTGGTTGGACAAAGTAATCAATTAATGTTTGTGCGGTTGCGGCGGGAACCGAAGGGGAAGGCGCAATTTCTTTTGGACCTTCATGGTGCGGATCGGGACGATGGGCAACCAAATGAGAGCTGAGAGGGGTGCCATCTCCTACATGCACAAAGGTTCCATACTCCGGATGCTTAGTTGTCGTCAAATGGACCGGATTTCCCTCGCTGTTAGGAGGTAAAACGACAACGGAGCTACCTGGTTTTTCATCGCCACCGTTTCCCAAGGCCTTCTCAGCAAGGCGCCTCATTAACCATAATTGATGACCATGCGCAGATTCGGGTACTTCTTTGGAAGGTGTTGTAGGGAGCATGTTTATTTTGTTATTCAACAAAGCAATATTAACACAGAAAGATTAAAAAAGCAAGTGCAAAGAACTAGCACTAATATACTTGACTAATCAATAACAGAGGTTTAGACTGTATATATGAAGAGTAAGAGCTATCCAACCACTCTCCTTGAAGCAGTCCGGTATTTCTCCGACCCAGAGGCCTGTATCTCATACATGGCTACCCTACGTTGGCCAGACGGCGCAATTTGTCCTACATGTGGCCGGACAGATGTAAGTTTTCTCAAAAGTCAGCAACGCTTTCAGTGTAAATCTCGCCATACTAAACGCCAGTTCTCTGTTAAGGTTGGCACAATCTTTGAAGATAGCCCTCTCGGCTTAGATAAATGGCTACCAGCTGTCTGGATGATCGTTAACGCCAAGAATGGCGTCAGCTCATACGAAATAGCTCGTGCTCTTGGCGTAACCCAAAAGACTGCCTGGTTTATGGATCATCGCATTCGAGCTGCTATGAAGCATGGTGGCTTTGACAAATTAGATGATCCTGTAGAAGCAGACGAAACCTACATTGGCGGCAAGACCAGTGAAGAGCGAGGACGCTTTAGCAACAAGTCAGCCGTTATTGGTGTCGTAGAAAAGAAAAAGAATGTCGGCCAAATTAGAGCTTTTGCCACCAAACACGCTGACGCTACGGTTGCTTTGCCGTTCCTGCGAGCCCAGCTCAAACAGGGTGCAACTTTGCACACCGACGAAAGCCGCATATACCACCGAGCTAAGTTTGAGTTTCTACATGAGTCAGTCAATCACCATGACGGCGAATACGCTCGCGGTGCAGTTTCAACGACGACCATAGACGGCTTCTGGAACTTAATGAAACGCTCCATTAAGGGTACGTATACACATGTCTCTGCCAGCCACTTAAACAAATACGTAGACGAACATGCCTACCGTTACAATACCCGTGCCCTCAAAGACAACGAACGCTTTAATAACTGGTTCAGTAGCTGCAACCAGCGACTACTGTACAAAACTTTAGTGAGTCGTTAATACTTCACCCCATGAAGTGTTAAGCTCACTGCTCAACAGATGCATGCGCATTCTTTCTTATTCCTTTTTTCTTTATAAATAAAGTAGAGTATTTTCTTTTTCTTCCTTCTCGCTATACAGTGGGTAGTAACGTGAGTGTATGGTGGTAGCTTGCAGTAGGTGTAAGTATCGCTATGGATAGTAAAACTAGATTAACTAAACAGCAATTTGAATTACTGAGATTCATATATTCGCATAGGTTTGTGACGACTAAACAGGTACAAAAGTTTTTTGTTAAGAGTCATGTTCAGGAAGCACAGCAAAGATTAAATACCTTACTTGCTAAGCAGTATATTGGTCGGAGATATAGCAGCGATGACAAGCTATTGGGACGCTACGCTAGTTACTTTCTATTACCAGACGGCATGGGACTTATTAAAGGCTACGCTGACCCTAAAGCCCTAAGGCTTATACGAAAAGACCCGGCTGCTTCACAGCGGTTCATTGACCACAATATTGCCGTTGGTGAAGTGTCGGCAGAACTGAAGCGTATGCTCAAAAGTGTTCTGGATGAGGTAGCCTTCCATACCAAAACTGACATTATGTACCATTCCAGAATCGAATACGAAAGTAACTGGGATGGTAGTGATGACTTCGAGGTTATGATCGACTTCTACCCTAAACCAATGCCCGATGGCCATTTACAAGGCTGGCCGATTGACTACGAGAATGTAACCTTTGTTGGCTTCTTAGTTGAGGTATGGCATGAGACGGTGCCATTTTGGGTATACCGAAAGCGCATACAATACCTTATTGAATATACGGACGACGAAACCTGGCAGGAATACTTTGCCGGCAGCGACACGCCACCGTTTCTGCTGGTTTGCGATACACCAACCCTACAGCGCAGAGTGCAACGTTATCTGCGCCGGATCTACGATAGCCTGAGCCATGACTACCAATTCTTAGCCACAAACAGGCAGTTATTAGCTGAGGCCAAAGGCAATGATGCTATTTGGACGAGGGTGGATGACGAGGCTACTGAGACAATACGGCTGACGGATGTGCCGGAAAGCTATACGTAGTGTCAGATAAGTAGGGATAGCGTAACTGGTATAATTACAGGTATGAAACTCACATTACTACAGTGGAACATTTGGTACAAGGAAGACATCCGCAACATTGCCAAAGAGATTAAACGTATTAATCCAGATATTGTTAGTCTTCAAGAACTAACGGTTAACCTTGAAGATCAGGAAATCAAAGATATGTCAAGCTCCCACTTTAGCGAACACCTTGTCTCGACTTTTTAAGCCAGCG
>CAZJME010000064.1:0-4746 GCA_964547235.1 uncultured Candidatus Saccharibacteria bacterium | reverse complement strand
TAACTTACTGCCAGATGTCAAACTCCAGTACATTAAAGCGAAAAACTTAAAGCGGACGGTTTCCATTATTTCGCTGCTTGTAGCGGCCAGTACTGCGACTATTTTCGTGTTGTTGTTTATGACGGTTAATGTATTTCAGAAAACCCATCTGCGACACCTTAACAGTGACATAAAGGACAAGTCGACTCAGTTAAAAAATACTCCGGACTTGAACAAAATTTTAACCATCCAGAATCAGCTCAATAGTCTACCTTCATTGCATGATAAAAAGCCCGTATCGTCACGCTTGTTTGGCTACTTAGGTCAGCTAGTGCCAGCGCAGGTTGATATCGGCAAGCTTGACCTAGACTTTTCGGCAAATACTATCGACATCACGGGAACTACCGACACCCTGGAGACGGTCAATAGGTTTGTTGATACGCTTAAGTTCACAACCTACAGTTACGACGTAGATGGATCAAAAAAGACAATGACACCCTTCACAAACGTTGTACTTGCCTCGTTTAGCCGTAACGATAAGAACGCTACGTATCAACTGAGGGCTTCTTTTGATAAAACAATTTTTGATGCGGGTAACAGTGGCACTATGGAAGTTCCAAAGATTACAACTACTCGATCGTCAACCGAGAAGCCAACCGATTTGTTTAAAGATTTACCAAAACCGAAAGAGGGACAGTAATGCTTGGTCCTAAGTCGCAATTTTCTACTAAGCGTCTACAGATAGACAAAGCAAACGCTACCATGGTGGGTATCGTAGCGGGTGCTGTTTTTGTAACAGTTTTCTCACTGGTTTCTGCGAAAGCTCTCTGGTCACAGCGTTCATACCAGGCGCGTGTAATTGGTAAAAAAGAAATTGCGCGCGATCAACTGCAGAATAATCTTGACGCCGTAACGAAGTTAAAAACGTCTTACGAAGCTTTTGTTGGCTCGCCCGAGAACGTACTGGGCGGAAACCCTGCTGGCACCGGAGATAAGGACGGGGACAACGCGAAGTTAGTGCTCGATGCTTTGCCGAGCAAGTATGACTTTCCTGCATTGACTACCAGCCTTGAAAAACTGCTTACGAGTAAGAACTTTAAGATTGGCTCGATAACGGGAACTGATGATGAGGTTGCCCAGTCCAAGAACCAATTAAGCGATAACCCAAAACCAATTCCTGTACCATTTTCATTAACCGTAACAGGTTCATATACGAGTGTTCAAGATTTGATCCAATCATTCGAGCACTCGATTAGACCATTCGATATGAGCAAAGTTTCATTTTCTGGCAATAACAATACCTTGCAGCTAACTTTATCTGCTAATACATATTATCAGCCTGAAAAGTCGCTCAATATTAAACAAGAGGTAGTAAAATGAAACAAAAAGACATTGCCCTGATAGTTGTTGCCGGTATTGTGAGCGCAATCATTTCAGTGGTTTTATCGAACCTTCTCATTGCTCCTCAAAAGAACAGACAGCAAAAAGCTGAAGTTGTTGATGCGATCACGACTGATTTTAAGCTTCCGGATCCGAAATATTTTAACAAAAACACCTCCATTAACCCAACACAAAGGATTACTATTGGAGACAGCGGTAATAACGCACCGTTTGATGATAAAAAACAATAAGGTCGGAAAGGGCTCGAAATTATGAGCGTTTTGTCTGCCACAACCCAACGGCAAGTTGAAGACGAACTTTTAGCCGAAGGCCTACTGACGCAGGATAAACTTGATGAGCTCCATGCAAAGGCGCAGCAGGACGGTACGCCCATACTAAGTCTGCTAGTTAGCGAAGGGCAGATTAACGAAGAAGATTTATCTCGGGCTACCGCAAAAGTAACGAGAGTTCCATATGTCAATCTTAGCAATGCCAAGATTGATGCTGACGTTTTAGCGTTGTTGCCGCAAGACATTGCTGAACGCTATATGGCAGTTCCATTGGGAGAGATGCAACATCGGTTAGTAGTAGCTATGCTTGATGCCGATAACGTACAAGCAGCAGATTTCTTATCGAATAAAATTGGTCGACCACTCAAAGTTTACGCAGCGAGCGAAGTTGGCATCAGACGCGTGCTGCAACAATATAGCGAACGTATCGATAGCAGCATGATGGGCGCGCTTGATTCTGCCGGAAGAGCGGCTACAGCGGCTGGTCCTGGTGAGCCAAACGCCCAGCAGACGGGACAGCAGGACGCCAATATCCGTACCATAGTTCAAGATTCGCCTATAAGTAAGGCTCTATCGACTATTCTGGAGTACGCTGCCAAGAACCGTGCGAGTGACGTGCATATTGAGTCTCTTGAGAAAATGATCAAGATTCGGGCTCGGATCGACGGAGTCCTGCGTGAAATTATGAAATTACCAAAGAGTACCGAGGCTCCGCTGGTGTCGCGTATCAAAATTTTATCCAATCTTAAGATTGACGAACACCGCATTCCACAAGATGGGTCGTTTACGATTATGGTCAACAATCGGCCAATTGACTTGCGTATTGCTATCAGCCCCGTAGTTTGGGGTGAGCAGGTGGTGATACGTTTGCTCGACAAAACGGGCACCAGTCTTAGGCTGGAAGACATGGGCTACCATGGCCGTGCATTGCGAGCCATACGAAAGGGTCTAGAGATGCCCAACGGTATGATTCTTACTAGTGGTCCGACCGGCTCAGGTAAGTCTACCTCTATGTATGCTTTATTGCAGGAGATCAAGAGCGACACCATTAATATCGTTACGCTTGAAGATCCTGTTGAATACAAAATGGAGGGTATCAACCAAATCCAGGTTAATACTGAGGTTGGGTTGACGTTCGCAACAGGGTTACGCTCTATTTTGCGTCAGGACCCTGACGTTGTTATGGTTGGAGAGATTCGCGACAAAGAAACGGCCCAGTTAGCCGTTCAAGCTGCTTTAACCGGGCATTTAGTGTTTAGCACTCTGCACACAAACTCGGCAGCTGGTATTCTGCCGCGTCTACTCGATATGGGCATTGAACCATTTCTTATCGCCAGTACAGTGCATACGGTTATTGGTCAGCGATTAGTGCGGCGAATCACAGACGACAAAACTTCATACCAAAGCGACAACAAGGAAACACTGGCAGTCAAAGAGACCTTGGGCAAGTTGCTGCCAGCCGCCAAAGCAGATCAGGCTAAAGTTTCGCAAGATTTAGGCTACGAGAACTTGCCTCTTGCTAGTGAAAATGCTTATACTTTATTTAAGGGCAAGGATAACCCTGAATCGCCCGGTGGTTATAAGGGGCGGCTTGGTTTATACGAGGTATTTCAAGTAAGCGAAGCCATTCAAAACCTCATACTCAAGCGGTCAACAAGTACGGAAATCCAAAACGTTGCTCGTAGCGAAGGAATGATCACCATGCGTGAAGACGGCTATCTTAAAGCGCTTGCAGGGATGACCTCATTAAACGAAGTTAACCGAGTGGCTGCCTTGGATAGCGCCTAAGGGAGGGTGGAAGATGCAACAGCAAAGAATAGAGATACTACTCGAAGAAGTTATTAAAAAGAAAGCCTCGGACCTCCATTTGCAGGTGGGTTTGCCACCGATGTTACGTATTGACGGAGCGTTGGTGCCTGTTAATGCAGCAGAATCACTTACCGAAGAAGGAGTGGAGGCATTGGTTTTTGCTATTCTCGATGAAGACCAAAAACAAATTTTGCTCAAGGACAAAGAGTTCGACTTTAGCTTTGCCTTTGGCGATCTTGGTCGTTTTCGTGTCAATGCTTTTCATGAACGCGGCAACTTGGCAGCAGCTTTGCGTTTGATTCCAACCGAGATTCTCAGTGTTGAGCAGCTTGGTCTCCCGCCGATTGTAAATAAGTTTGCCGACTACCCACGTGGTCTAGTTTTGGTGACGGGACCAACTGGTTCGGGAAAATCAACATCACTGGCAGCATTGATTAACAAAATCAACCACGAGCGTGCCGCACACATAATCACTATCGAAGACCCAATCGAGTATACTCACAAGTCGATTAAGTCTGTTATTGTGCAGCGCGAAGTCCATTACGACACCTATTCATTTAGCGCGGCCCTGCGCTCCTCGCTTCGCGAAGACCCAGATGTCGTCCTTATTGGAGAAATGCGTGACCTAGAGACTATTAGTTCGGCTATTACCATTGCCGAAACTGGGCACTTGGTCTTTGCAACGCTTCACACCAACAGCGCTAGTCAGTCTATCGATCGTATGATCGACGTCTTTCCACCGCATCAACAGCCACAAATTCGCTCGCAGCTCGCAAACATTTTGATGGCTATTTGTTCGCAGCGTCTTGTTCCTGCCATTGGTGGCGGACGAGTTGCGGCTGCCGAAGTTCTGATTGCCACACCGGCCGTACGTAACATTATTCGTGAGGGCAAAAGTCATCAGCTCGAAGCAGTCATTCAGACGGGGGCTGAGTTTGGTATGCAGTCCATGGATCACACTTTAGTGAGCCTGATCCATAGCGGCACGATAAGCTACGAAGAAGCGCGTAATTATGCTGTTGATCTTGATGAGCTAGATAGGTTGATGCGAGGCTAGTGTATGCTCACTTTTGAATTTACGGCACGATCTAGTACGGGCGAAAAGGTTAAATCCGAAGTTCAGGCCGACACACAAAGTGCTGCGGTTAAGTTGATACGTGATCAGGGTTTGACGCCTGTTGATGTTCGTCCTAAAGATGAAAGTATGGCTGGTTTTAAGCGGTTCACCAGTCGTGTTCCGATTAAGGACAAAGTCTTATTTTCTCGTCAGCTTTCCACTCTCATTAAC
>CAZJME010000063.1:0-4753 GCA_964547235.1 uncultured Candidatus Saccharibacteria bacterium | reverse complement strand
ATGAGTGATGAATACCACCGGTATGGTATCCTTTGGGAATCCAATCGTGTTACTTGGTACATCGACGGTATCCCCTATCGAAGCTTCGATAAGGATGGTAACGTCTACGATATCACCGAAAATGGTACCAAGATGGTCTTTAATAAGAAAATTGACGCACCCGCGTATAATGATCCGTTCAACAAGAACCACACTATTCTACTCACTAACTCTGTAGGTGGTAACTTCCCTCGCCGACAAGGCTATACTGGGCAGGAAACAGGCTCTGGTTATGACAACGGAAATCTCAATGTGCTCAAGAACGTCGGCGATACTGCAGCCACGCTTGTTGATTATGTCCGCGTCTACCAATACGATGGCTCGAGCAACAATCTTCCGACGCCGACTAATACTGCGCCTTCGGTCAGTTTGACTGCCCCTACTGCTGGCCAGACTTTCAAGAGTACAGATACTATTACGCTGTCAGCAAATGCTTCTGACGCAGATGGCATTACCAGCGTTGACTTCTACGATGGTTCGACTAAGTTGGGGAGCGACACTACAGCTCCTTACTCTATGACAGTAAGCGGAGCATCGGCTGGAACGCATAGCTACGCGGCACAGGCAACCGATGCTAACGCTTCGCCATTAAGTAGCACTAGCGCCAAGGTGTCGGTAACTGTAGGATCGTCTTCGTCACCATCACCCTCGCCATCACCATCACCGTCACAGTCTGGAACTTTGTCAACACCTACCAATATTGTTGCTACGCCTCAGGATGGAAAAGCTTTCGTTAACTGGGATGACGTAGCAAACGCCAATGACTATACGGTCCGCTGGGGAACTGCTAGCGATTGGAGTAACGCTACATATTCTAACCAAGCCGGCGAATCAAACAATCCGACGACGAGTGAATATACCATTGGAGGACTGGTTAATGGCAAAACATATTATATTTCCATCAAAGCCAAAAACACCTCGGGCAAGTACACCTCTAGTCCATATAGCACGACGTCGGTGGTAGTAGTGCCGGCAGCGGCAGCTTCGGCAGCGCTTCCAAACGCACCGACCAACTTGACTCTCGCGCCGCGTTGGGACTGGTACTCGCTATTCTCAAACCCCTGTAAGTTGGATGTGAGCTGGAACGCTTCGAATAGCCCTAACGTGATAGGCTATGACGTGTCGCTGAATGACAAGGCGCCAGTTCGCTATCCGAACACTAAGTTTACAATGGATGTCACAAGTGGTTCCGTTTACAAGATAAGCGTTCGAGCGGTGAACAGTGACAACAAGCCGTCGGCTAGTGCGGCGACGAGTTCGCGAAAAGTCACTTGTAGCTGGGGCAGCGCACGGTAAGTTTTCTACCAGCTTCTCATAAATCACCCCCCTAATACGGGGGTGATTTTGTCTTTGCTCGCCAAATTACGTCCGATCTGATATAAATACCACATGGACGAGCTAAAACACCTAGCTGAATTTAAGCAAGTACTTGCTCATTACCAAATCTCCGATTCTAGCCAGAAGCTCTTGGACCAAGTTGCGTTTGTGCCATTAGTGGGCATTGCTTCAAGCGGACGTAATACAATTATTCGCGAGCTAGTAAAGACCGGCAAGTACCATTACATCGTTTCTGACACTACGCGTCCACCACGTTCTAATGATGGGGTAATAGAGCGCGATGGGGTAGAATACTGGTTTCGTTCGGAGGAGGACGTGCTAAAAGATCTCAGGGCTGGGTCGTTTCTTGAAGCAGCGGTGATTCATAATCAGCAAGTTTCGGGCATTAGCCTGCGTGAGCTAGAACGAGCGGCCGATGCCCATCAGATAGCCATTTCAGATATGGAGGTGCAAGGAGTTCATAATCTTATTCGAAGTGGCGCGTCAATCGTACCTATTTTTATTTTATCCCCGGGTTATGATGAATGGCAGCGGCGCCTGCGCGTGCGCGGCAAAATGACGGACAAAGAGGTCAAAAACAGAATGCACAGTGCCCGCAAGGAGCTTGCTTTCGCTTTACAACAAGATTACTATCATTTTATCGTTAATGATGATCTCGCAACAGCGGTCTATGTGGTAGATAAGATTGCTTCAGGTCATGAAAGTGCTAAGCATGCGACAGAGGCGCGACAAATCGCGCAAGATATTTTGAATCATCTACAATAATAACCGCAGATATAAGCATCGGTTTACCTAAGTTTTAGGACGAGTTTGATACAAAAAATTTGTATTGTGGCTCTCAATCTTGGCAAAAGATCTCTCTCGGCCACAACTAGTAACTTTACCATTTTGGTTAAATATTCCCAGTGCGGGCATGATATATTTCTCGCGATAGCTAGTTCGTAGGCCCGAAGCGCTAGGGTCAAAGTTGGTATCTGTTGCGATAAGCCTTTGATTTTAAAGAAGAGGTGGCTTCTCGGCCAAAGAGTATCGTACGAGCTCGTTAACCAAAGAAGCGATGCCGCATTTAACATGAGTTTTAGTGACACCTAGTTGGCACTCTTGACGTTACAGTGCTAAGAGGGTACACTTTAGGTAATAATTTAAGGTGAAATATGACCGATCGACAAGCTAAAATCTTGCAAGCCATAGTTGAGCAATATGCCGAAGTTGCCAGTCCGGTAGGATCGAGCTTGTTGGCAAAATTGTTTGATGTTTCTAGCGCTACGATTCGTGCCGAAATGGCCGAGTTGGAACGGTTGGGCTATATTACACAGCCACATACCAGTGCAGGGCGTGTACCAACCGACAAAGGTTACCGCTTTTACGTGAATAATTTGACTGTCGAAACCGATGAAGCACCAGCTGAACGGCGTGCTGAAAAAGCACTTGCTACGCGTGCTGGCGGCGGCGGCGTGCCAGAACGGGTTATACGTAATACGGTTGATACGCTCGTGGAACTTACCCATAACTTAGGTATCGCTACTATAGGCGACCAGCTATATATGAGTGGACTTTCCAATCTGTTCGGTCAGCCCGAATTTATGAACAGTGGTCAGGTGCGCGAGGTGGCTCGTCTGTTGGACAATCTCGAACCCTGGTTGTATGAAGCCGCTCCGAATGAGCCTTTGAGCGTGTATATTGGTCAGGAAAACCCCATTGGTCGTAGCGCCGGCTGTACGCTTATCGTTAGCCGTTTCCGCAGTTCATACAGTGACAACAGTTATATCGGTGTCCTCGGACCTACTCGACAAAGCTATCGTGATGTAATGGCGTTGGTACGTCGTGCTGGCGAAGCTTTAGAAGGGTCACTTTATGCCTAAACTACCTAAAAAGTTGGGCGAACTTAGTGTTTTGCAGCAGCAGGTGGCTGATCTAACGCAAGCTTTACAGCGTGAACGGGCAGATGCTGAAAATATCCGACGTCGTCACGATGAACAAATGTCGGGTCTGCGGACTTTAGTAAAAATAAATGTTATAGAAGAATTGCTGCCAGTTATTGATAACTTTGAGCGTGCCTTAAAACATGTTCCTGAAAAACTGAAGAACGACCCGTACGTCAAAGGTGTGCAAGGAGTTGTAAAGCAGTTTGAGTCGACGCTGAAATCAATGGGGGTTCAGCGGATAGAAACGGTGGGTGAGTCTTTTAACCCGCATTTACATGAAGCAGTACATATGGAAGATGGCAATGGCCAGAATGAAATTATCACTGAGGAGCTGCAGGCAGGCTATCAAGTGGGCGATCAGGTAATTCGTCACGCTATGGTAAAAGTAAAGCGGGCTTAGTATGTTGGCCCCTGGTTTCATAGCAGGAGTTGCTGCTGTTTCTTAAAGAAGAGCTTTATAGCACGGTCATTTCAATCGTTGACCATAAGCTAATAGGTGTAGCGTTTAGGGGGTCGCAAGCACCTACCAAAGACGGAAAACTATACGAAATATCTTACTCTAGGCCAAGACTAGCTTTTATCTTGGTATAATTGGTTTATCGTGACAAATAAAAAACAAAAACAAAAAAGCTTTGGCCGTAGTATGCGATTAGCATGGTGCGGATTAGTGGCTGTGCTTATTATGGCTGCCAGCTTAGTTTTTAAAGCGACCTATGCAAGTACTTGGGCATTAGTCTACTCCGAAGATTTTAATGGTGGCAGCTTAGATACGGGGGCCTGGAGTATTAAAACCGGTACCGAAAACCATCACCAGGGCGTGTATGTCGCAGGAAACGTCAGCGTCCACGATGGCTCGCTTGACCTTCTGACACAGCGTAATTGTGTACCTTCTGGTGGCTCACCGAACAGTGGTAATGCCAGTACAGGTGTCTGCCCGGGTGGCACGACAACTAAATACAGCTCGGGAAAGATTATCTCCACTAATCGCTGGCCAAACGGTCGCATAGAAGTTAGAGCTACCCTTCCGGCTGCACAGAATGGACTTTGGCCCGCTATCTGGATGCGGCAACAGTCTGGTTGGGGGTCTTCGACTTATGGTGAGCTGGACATGATGGAATGGTACGGTGATCAGCCGAAATTACACACCTCTACCTCTATTATGGGAGCTAGTGCTGTGAAGGCTCATCATAATCTTAGTACAGGTACCGATCTCTCAACGAACGGACCGCATACCTATGCTATGGAGTGGAGTACGAGTGGCATAACATACTACTTCGACGGGACAAAGCTTAATAGCTCGCCCGATGTAGCCAGTACTTTTAGCGGCATTGCTTCAGATCAGTTTCAGTCGATTATGAGCCAGACATGGGAGCTACGCCTCGAAACTGAGGTTTCTAAAGTCGGCGGGCCAGATGGCCACACACCTCCGGATGACAATACAGCGTTCAACC
>CAZJME010000062.1:0-4754 GCA_964547235.1 uncultured Candidatus Saccharibacteria bacterium | reverse complement strand
GTAGAGTCGGTCATATTGAGCCAAAAACTTTTTGAAGTCTTCTTCACCAAGCTCCTTGACGTAGCTATAAATCTTCATCATCTTATCCCACGATGAAAAATAATGCTCTGCTAAATCAGCGTTAAACTCTAGTTCTGGGTCAACCTGTTTTTCAGCGTCTCGTAGTAGGCCTCGTTCTATTTCAGAAATGGGCACACCACGTAAAAGTTTCTCAACAGCCGCATATTTGGACTCAATATACCTGTGCATACCATCTTCTATGGTCCCTTTGGTAATAAAGGTGTGACTTTTAAGATCTCCCTCAAGCCCTGGCCTATACACTCGCCCACGTTGTTGCAGTTTGTCGTACTTGGTCCAGGGTTCATTATAGAAATATATTTCCTGAGCAGCAGAGAAGTCTACACCAACATCAGCAGTTTGGCCGCTTACGACCAAGAGAACTTTATGTCCAGCTGATCTTAATTCTTCTTGTATCTCGAGACGTCGGGCTTTAGGAACATCACCGTCGATAGTAAGAATATGGACATCGTTTGGAAGCTGAAGGTTATCAAAGATTGTCTTTTCGCCCCGCATAACACCATCAATATAGCCATTAACAAACATCACCACTTTGTCTTTTTCGACAAATGTCTTTCGTAGTTCGGTTCCAACTGTTTCGACTTTGGATCCAACAATGTCTGGTGTGACGTCGAGGAGTTGAGGGTTAAGCATAAATTGGCGTAGTAGCTGCATCTTCTCATTTGCAGTTAGTTCATCTTCTTCAATCAGGATCTCATACGCGTCTCTCTCGGCTTGGCTAATACTTATCTCATGTGTAACCTCTTCCAGGTTGGGCATTGGCACACTCTCGGCCAAGGTTTTCATTTGCATGCGCGGGACAAGAAGACTCCGTATATCAAGCACATCGCCATTGATGATTTGGCTAACCAATTTTTTATCAGGTATATCCTTAAACTGTTCAGGGTAGAGTAGTTTAAGAGATATTGCTATGTCACTCGGCTTGTTCGGGACGGGTGTGCCTGAAAGTAATGCTAGATATTTATTGTCACCTTCCTGGACCTGCTCAGATAATCGAACGAGGCATTCAGCACGTTTACCGTGTGATAGGTTTTTGAGCTTATGCATCTCGTCAACAATGAGCATATCGAAGTCGAGGCCCAGAAGTGCTTCAGTATACTCGTCGTTAAGTCGTTCCTGGGAAATGATAATATAGTCGAATTGAGTAGGATCTGCATCGCTAATATCTTGAAGTGACTGCACAGTTAACACGCGGGGTGCCTGCCCATCTTTAAAGTATTCGACAAGATATTTTTCCCAAACCTCAACCACATTGCCCGGCACAACTACGACCGCCTGTGCAACCTCGAGCATCTCTTTAGCCATGATAACGGATGCACTTTTACCTGTTCCCATCTCGTCAGCAATCAAGACCCGGTGCTTAAATGCAATTTCTTGAACGTTAATTCTCTGGTTGATATCGGGGAACATACGTCCAGGCTCCAGCTCATCAACGAAGTGATCGGGCTTATGGATATTCTGGAATAAAAGATCATAGTAGGCTTCTACTTCACCAAGCACTTCTTCTAGATCTGTGTTGCTGAAGCCTTCGGTAGAGCTTTTTATATGAGCAATGTACTCGACTACTGTTTCGAACGAAATTGCAGCTTGGTCTGAGCGTCCAAGTTGATTGAGTAACCTTAGGCAGTCAGACTTGATGATTTCAATTAGACCGTCTTTAAAACTTGGGTCGGAGAGGTAACCCGCTGCTTTTTCTAGACTGCCCAGACTGAACCCTCCTTTAACAACAAGAAAGTCACCTAGATAGTCAGCAAGTGAGCTGCGCACATAGTCAACTGGAAGTTTTCGATATTCAGGTCGGAATCTATATAAAATATCAACTGCCCGTTCAGCACCGAATAACCCAACAATTTCCTTGAACTCCTGAGCTTCCAATGAACCATCTTCATCGATGTCCGTTAAAAACTCAGTAACATCTTTTCTAAGCTGTGCTTGCTCAGCGAGGTTAACTTTGTCTGCAGTCGATTGAGATAAGACTGATCTCACCATTTCGCATAACTCGGGAGAATAGTATCGTGTCATGTGATTGCGTTGGTTTTTGAAATACTCACTCCTTGTCTCAAAGCCTTGGCTCTTTAACTCCTCGATAATCCTGGTTACTACCTTCTCGGTAACGCCAAACTCTTCACTCAATGCTCCTCTTGCTGTCCATCCCTCGGGCGCAAAATTTATCGAGCCAGTTATCTCTTTGATCCTACTGACTACCTCTGGGGCAAAATATTCTGAGCCACGGCCCACTTTGTTCCGGAAGGTTCCTGTAACTAGGGTGATGTCGAGCTCTTCACCTAGACTATCTAAGATATTCCTGAATGAGTCGCGGCTAATTCCCGTTTCTTTTGAGGCATCGGTTAGGGTAATCCATTCGTCTGGGGGTTCGGTGATCTCATTCAGTCTTGTAGTAACATATTCAACCACCTCAGGGGACATGAAGGTGTGAGCTTTTCCACTTTTCCCGTCTCTATAGCGTCGAAACCACTCAGGATTACTCTCTTTAAACTCATCAGCAACTCGCTGCACTGTTTTAAAGGAGCTGTCTAACGCAGCAGCCAAGCTTCTGTTCGTATGCCAGCCTTCAGGCCGGGTTTCAAGACTGACTTCATACTCATCTCTCAACACATCTATCAGATCAACCGAAACAACTTCACTTCTGCCTCTTTCTGAGAACCATTCCGGATGGTCTTCTCGATAACCGCTGACGAGCTTATAGGCCGTATTATTTGAAACCCCAAGGTTTAAAGCTACCGCATTGACCGTAAGCCAGTGATCCCTATCTTTATGCTCGTATGCCTCATCAATAGCCTGGATCAATTCTGGGTGATAGTGTGTTCTAGGAGTTCCAATCTTATCCTGAAATAGCCTAAACCATTCCGGGTGCTCTTCTCTAAAGGTCTCAGCTAACTTTTTAACTGCATCCTCGGTCATCTCGAAACGTTGAGCTATGGCGTAATTAGTTGTCCAACCATCAGGAGCGACTGCAGGCTTTTGTAACTCCTCGGCGATTTTTTCGGCTAGTTCTGGGTGAACGTATGAAACTTTTTTACCTCCTCCGCCTATCTTTGGGGTAAATGAGCCGAGCCATTCGGGGTGCTCTTCGAGATGAAGCGCTGCCGCACTAAGGATTGATGATGTTGAACGTCCAGTAGTACGCATAAGCTTATTAACTGCAACCCAATCCTCAGTTGGAGGTCTTGCCTCTACAATAGTGGCCTGGACTGCATGGACGAGGTCTGGATGAAGATCTGATAATCTTGTTCTACTCTGCACGCCCTCTTCTTCACCTTCGAACCACTCAGGGTTATCGTCGCGAAGGGAATCCATAACCTTTCTAATGGTTTTAATGGTTGTCCCTAGATCTTTTGCGAATCTTGTGAAACTTCTTGTGTCTGGTTGCTCGGGATCAAGTTGCGGCTCTGGTGCTGAGATGGGAGCTGTTTCCTCCTCATTTACAGATACTGGCTGCTCAACGAGATTAGAAAGAACTAGAGCACTAGCTACGGCATTATCTGACGTATTTACATGCTCTAAAGCGTCACCAGTTCTTGCTTCAACTTGCTTGTGCCCATCAGGCATAAAAACACCCTTCCTAGGTGATTATTATACAATATTTTACTATTCAGAACAATACCTTTTACAGAGGTCGGTTGATTTGCTTGAAATATTGCTAATCTGATACTATAAAATGATGAACTCTAACGAATTTGCTAAGCAAATCCCTAGTAATTTGTCGCGTATTCGCAAGGAACAACGCTATACCCAGAAGGAAGTAGCCGATATGGCTGGCCTGAATCCAAACTACTATGCAAAGGTTGAGAGGGGTGATGGTGTACCGTCTCTTAAGACACTGGCCAAGATTGCAAAAGCTCTGGGCATCAGTGTTACTGAGATAGTCGGCTACTAATAAACAATCTGTTTCTGGGGTAAAATATATAGTAGATGAGTAGCTATATATTCATGGATGAGAGTGGGGATCTCGGCTTCAGCAAGGGGTCTAGTAAGTGGTTTCTCTTTACCCTAGCGATAACCAGCGATAAACGGGCTTTAGAGCGTGTAGTGAAGAAGGTCTGGCAGCCGCTAAAGACTAAACATAAACATCTTGGTGAACTTCACGCTTATCACGCTAACCAAGTAACCCGAGGCCGAATTTTACGTAAACTTGCAGAAGTTGAGGATCTTAAAGTGCTGACTGTGGTGCTTAATAAGGAAAAGGTCTACGTTGACCTGCAAAACCAGAAGAACTATTTATACAACTACACCGCTAACATACTTTTAGATAGGCTGCACCAAAAAGGTGTGCTAACCAATGGCGACATAGAGCTCTATATTGACCGCAAGGATACCAAGAAAGCTTTGTCCGAGAACTTTGTCGGTTATTTGACCGAATCTATGAATAAGCGTGGTCGGAAGATGAAAGTTACGCTCCATACTTCTACTGCCAATAAATCGATTCAAGCCGTCGATTTTGTTTCCTGGGCCATCTTCAGGAAATACGAAAAAAATGATTACCAATACTACGAACTTATCCAAGAGAAAATAGTCGATGAGCGCTTACTATTTGCTTAAAACCCCTAAATAAAAAGAATGCCCCTTGCTTTGACGGAACGCCATTCGGTATTCCAACGCAAGGGGTCTTACTCCAGTAACATACTAGCATATTTAAGCAAGAATTACAACGCGCA
>CAZJME010000061.1:0-4760 GCA_964547235.1 uncultured Candidatus Saccharibacteria bacterium | reverse complement strand
GTCAGCCTTTGGCTGGCAAACGGCGGGGCTTGCTCAATTTAGCATTTTTCCTCAAAATAGGTTCTAGTCTCGTCATATAGAGACACCAAACTACGGAGTATTGAATAATGGCTGACTATAGCATTGAAGTAGGTCAAGGCAAGGGCCTGATGTGCATTGGCGTCTTACCAGAGCTTGGTGCGAGCCATGACATGCTTCCTTTTACTCAGGCCCGACGGTGCAATACGCGTATACCAGCTTGTGTTGTGCCGGCAACATCAGAACAAGGCGAAACATACACCAACATCGTTTTTTATCGAGATGAACTACCATTTGAAAATCCAGAAGTCCATATTGTGGCAACAGCAATGGGGATTGCGGCAGAATTACGTAGCGAAGGGGTTGAATGCACTTGATATTGAGTCCAAACCGGCGAATGTTGTTTGTGATTATTTTCTCCTGTAACAAGGACACAGTAGTGCTATAATAAAAGCATAATAATGGAGGAATAGGGAGAATGGTAATAGCAATAATCGTAATCGTCGTGCTGTTGGTGCTCGGCATCGGCATATACAATGGTTTGGTGCGCACTAAGGTACGCGTTGATGAAGCTTGGAGCGATATCACTGTCCAACTCAAACGACGTGCTGACCTCATTCCGAATCTGGTAGAAGCAGTGAAAGGTTATGCAGGACACGAAAAAGAAGTGTTCGAAAACGTTACCAAGGCTCGCTCGGCCATTTTGGGCGCGCAAACAGTACAAGAAACTGCCAAGGCAGACAACATGATTAGCGGTGCCCTAAAAAGCCTGTTCGCCGTGTCGGAGAACTATCCACAGCTGAAAGCCAACGAAAACTTTGCACAGCTGCAGACTGATCTGACCGACACAGAGAATAAGATTCAGGCTGCTCGACGCTTTTATAATGGCTCGGTACGTGATCTTAACATCAAGATTCAGACGTTTCCTACGAGCGTTATTGCCGGGATGCTTGGTTTTAAGAAGCGCGAGTTCTTTGAGCTCGATGAAGCCGAAGCTGCTGCTGCCGAGAAAGCTCCAGAAGTTAAGTTCTAGTTTTGCAATATGTACTCTGAGATTGCGGCCAACAAACGCAAAAGTCTGCTGCTTATGGCAGGCTTTGTTGGCTTTGTGACGGCTGTTGCGTACCTTGCCGGGCAATATGCTGGCGGCAAGAGCTTCGCACCATTTGCTATCATTGCCGCACTCATCTACACGGTCATTACTTTCTTTGCATCATCTAAGATGGCTTTGGCCTTAAATGGTGCGCATGAAGTGGATCAAAGGCAGGAACCGCGGTTGTATAAAACAGTCGAAAATTTGGCAATCACCGATGGGCTACCAATGCCGAAGGTCTATGTAATTGAAGACCAAGCGCCCAACGCTTGTGCTATGGGCCGCAACCCCTCGGTGGCGGTAGTCTGTGCCACGCGTGGGCTATTGGATATCATGGATGATAGTGAGCTAGAAGGTGTTATTGCGCATGAACTTGGCCATGTAAAAAACTATGACATTCGGGTTAGTATGGTGGCTTTTGCGCTGGTATCGGTCATCGGCATTATTAGCGATATGGTAATGCGGATGTGGTTTTGGGGCGGTATGCGCGATGACGATAATAACAATGGTGGTAGTCCGATAATGATGGCCATAGGTTTTGTGGTTATTCTGCTATCTCCACTGATAGCTGCCTTGATTCAGCTGGCGATCTCTCGACGGCGTGAATACTTGGCAGATGCTTCGGGTGCGCTGACGACCCGTTATCCGGACGGCTTGATTAGTGCACTTAAGAAGTTAAAAAACAGTAGTACTGTTATGCGAAAGCAAAGCACTTCCACTGCGCATTTGTTTTTTGCCAATCCACTAAAAGGTAAGAGTGTTACGAACCTTTTTAGCACGCATCCACCACTCGATGATCGTATTGCTCGGCTTGAAACTATGGGACGGCATGAATAACGCGCAATGGCAAAAACCGAAAAATCACCAACAGCTAAGCACAAGACCAGCAAACGCTCACGGCGTTTAAAGCAAGCTTCGTATCGATCATTTCGCTTACATAAGCGTATTAGACCACTGACACCCGCGTTATTGCCGGCTCGAAAACTTTTTAGACGTTCGGTTGCTGTGATCTGGGCTCACAAGAAATTATTCGCCAGTTTGAGCTTAGTCTACGCAGCCTTGTCGCTATTGTTTGTACGCGGACTTGGCTTAAACGTAGATGTGGGCAATATCCAAAACAATGCTCACACTCTATTTAGTGGGCAGTGGGCTGGTTGGTTAACGGCGAGTGCTGTGTTGAGTGCGGTAATTGGATCGGCCAATGGTACAAGCGGCTCAGGCAGTGCCTATCAACCATTTCTGTTGATTGCCGTAGCTTTGGCAACCATTTGGGCCTTACGTCAGGTGCTTGCCGGTAAGAAAGTTAGAATGAGGGACGCCTTTTACAAAGGCATGTATCCGATAATTCCTTTCATATTAGTGCTCATGGTAATTGGGCTGCAGCTCATCCCATTGGGCATCGGTGCGTGGCTGCTGACAACCGTTATTAGCAAACTTATTGCGGTCACCGTCTTGGAAAAAGTCCTATGGTTCTTGCTGTTTTTGTTGTGCGCGACGCTGTCGCTCTATATGGTAACATCGTCAATTTTTGCGCTGCTCATTGTTGCTTTGCCAGATATGGCGCCCATGAAGGCATTGCGCAGCGCTCGACAACTCGTGCTGCACAGGCGCTGGATGGTTGCTCGCAAACTGCTATTCTTGCCAACCATTCTCGTAGCTATTATGGTTATGGTCATGGCGCCATTTTTATTTTGGCTGCCCCGTTTGGCAGAAATCGTTTATTTTTTGCTTACTATGGCCGGCTGGCCGCTTAGCATAGTGTATCTTTACAGCTTGTATCGGGAGTTGTTGCATGACTGACAAAACGACACGCGAGCGATACCAAAAGTTAAAAGATCAACTCAACGACTATCACTATGAATATCATGTACTTGATAAACCTTCGGTTGCCGACGCGGTTTATGATGGTTTGTTCGCGGAGCTAAAAAAAATTGAGGCTGAGCACCCAGAGATTGTTGCCCTCGATTCACCGTCACAGCGGGTCGGTGGCAAACTACTAAAAGGTTTTCAAACGGTCAAGCATCGCTATCGTATGCTCAGTCTCGATGACGTTTTCGATGAGCAAGAGGTGGATGCTTGGTTGCAACGGATAAAAAAACTTCTGCCGGTTGAAACAAAACTAAACTTTTTTGGGGACGTAAAGAAGGACGGTCTGGCGTGCTCGCTCGTGTACGAGGATGGTTACTTTACTCAAGCAGTAACTCGCGGCGACGGCTTTGAGGGCGAAGACGTTACCGCAAATGTACGTACTATAAAAAACATTCCACTAAAACTTCGTGCGACAAATGAAACCAAGGTGCTCATGAACGGCCGCACTGATGTGCGTGGCGAAATCGTTCTATTTCGTCAGGACTTTAATGCTATTAACAAACAGCGCGCTGCGGTTGGATTGCCGCTGTTTGCGAACCCGCGCAATACAGCTGCTGGCACGATTCGCCAGCTCGATGCTGCTCTGGTGGCGCAACGGCCGCTACGTTTTTTGGCTTACGACATTCAACGAGAAGAACTGGCTGAGGTGCCGTCGCACCAACAAACGTATCAGATGCTACAAAAGGCCGGTTTTGAGGGCGCCGAATACGCAAAGCCGCTTAAAGATGTTCGAGCGATCCATGACTACGCAGCGTACTGGGAAGAGCGGCGCAACAAGTTGCCCTACAACATAGATGGTCTCGTGATTAAAGTCGACAATCGCGAGCTGTTCGCTCGTCTTGGTGTGGTAGGCAAGAATCCTCGTGGCGCTATTGCCTTTAAATATCCGGCCGAACAATCTACAACCAAGGTCAAAGACATTTTTGTTTCGATAGGTCGCACCGGTGCGGCAACGCCAGTTGCTATGCTGGAGCCTGTAGTGGTGGCAGGCAGTACAGTGCAGATGGCGACCTTACATAACGAAAGTGAAGTACGGCGTAAAGACATACGGGTTGGAGACACGGTTATTATTCATAAAGCGGGCGATATTATTCCTGAAGTTGTGGAACCCTTGATCAAACTAAGATCGGGGAAAGAAAAGCCATTTGTGATGCCCTCGCATTGTCCGGAATGCAATACTAAGTTGGTAAAGCTCAAGGCTGATGAAGCGATTTGGCGTTGTCCAAATTTGCAGTGCCCTGCGCGTAGCCAAAAACATATTGAGCACTTTGCAAGCAAGGGTGCTCTCGATATCGAGGGGTTGGGTGAAAAAAATGTCCTCGCGCTCAAAACAGCCGGGCTTATTGCTGACCAAGCGGATATCTATACCTTGACAAAAAAACAGGTGGAAAGCCTGGACCGTTTTGCCGATATCAGTGCCTCAAAATTGGTTGCCGCGATTCAGGAGAAAAAACGACCTCCCTTGGCCCGCTTTATCTTTGGTCTCGGGATTCGCCATGTAGGTGCACAAACGGCTATCGACCTGGCCAATCATTTTCGCAGTATAGAGCGTCTTCGTGTGGCTACCATAGATGAACTAGCTGAAGTTGATGGGGTAGGAGAGGTGGTGGCGGAAGCGACTGTCGCCTGGTTTGCTGATCCTGTCAACGAAAAATTGCTCGACAAGTTTACGCGGCTTGGTGTAACGCCGCAAAAGATTGAATATGTTGGTGGTCGCTTGAGTGGTAAAAGTTTTGTTGTGACCGGCACGTTGCATGAGCTCGGAAGAGAAGAAGCGGCA
>CAZJME010000060.1:3893-4765 GCA_964547235.1 uncultured Candidatus Saccharibacteria bacterium | reverse complement strand
AAGATTAACCCTGTGAGTAAGTAGTCGTGTTTTCTATTTCCTGGGCGGAATTTAATGTTTAACTTGAGTTGTTCTTGTACTTTATAGAAGGTAGCTTCGTCAATAATGGCTGGTACCTTATGGGCTATCCACTCTTCACGATCTCTTTTCCGTCTACCAGTCTTCATCTGGCGGCGGTACTTACTCTTAGAAAGTCTATATCTAGGCAATACCGACTCAGATTTATTGTAGTGATGAAGGCCAATATAGGTTTCATTTTTGAGTATTCGGTCTATCGGTCCCTTCGCCCAGAACTCGTTTTTGTTTTTCTGCGGTTTAATACCCGCTTCGTGGAGTTTCTTGATTACTGAATATGCAGATGAACCTTCATAAGCTACCCATTTAAATATTTGACTTACTACAACAGCCTCAGGCTCATATATTTCAAATTCACCAATATCTTTAATGTAACGGTAGCCATAAGGTGCGTTATAGCCAACAATTTGTCCTCGCTTTGCTTTTTGGATTTTACCGTTATGGAACCGCTGAGCGATCTTTTTCTTCTCGTATTCGTGGACGGCACCCATAATTTGCAAGAGCAGCCGATCAGTAGCAGGATCGCCCGTAATACGCTCAAATAGGGAAAGCACCTGCACATTATTTCTTTCAACGTCATCCTTGATAATCATTAAATCGGTCAGATCTCTTGAAAAGCGTCCATAGTCAAACACATAAACAACATCAAACATATCTTGTTTACAGTCGCTACGAAGCTCGTCTAGGGCAGGGCGTTCTATTAATGATCCAGAGTAACCCTCGTCTTTGTAGATATGCTCCTCAGCTAATGTGGCACCGTCCTGGGCAATTCGTTCTTTTATCGCCGCTAGCTGTGA
>CAZJME010000060.1:0-3883 GCA_964547235.1 uncultured Candidatus Saccharibacteria bacterium | reverse complement strand
TTTGCGACTCAATTGTTTCCTCTTGCTCTTGGCGAAGGGTACTGACTCTGGCGTAGATAGCGGCTCTAGTCATTTCTTTTTCCTAGTAGATTTTTGTTTTATAAAGGCATTAAGGGCATCTTCGCTAATGCGATAACCTCTACCAAGTCGTACCGCCTCTAGCTCTCCACGCTTAATGTAATTATGGACACTTTGCCAGTGAACTTTTAGGATCTCGGCTACTTCTGGTACGGTGTAAAATTTCATATTCATATAAGTAATTATAAACAATTATAAATCATTAGTACAGCTTTCAAAGATGAAATTAAATACCTCTTCTAAGGCAGCAATGTTGTTGCCAGAGTAGCGGTAGCTAATTTCAGGCTTGAAAGCGGGTCGGCTCATAGTGGGTCAACCTCGCCTTCAACCATTCCTTTATAGCGACTTGAACGGTACTTAATACTTAGGCAGTGTCGGCAGGCTACCTGCTTACCTACAACGTATAGCTTGGCGACACGGCTACCGCAGGCAGGGCAGGTAAACCAATAACGATGACCTCCTTGGCCAGTAATTGATCTTGACAGTGTGAGCTGGAATTCACCAACCATTACAGGGTGTATCTCAAGACTTTTTTCAAACTCAAGTCGTAGGGCTTTGACGACGTCGTCTACGTTAATCGAGGGCGTTACGTCGCCAAGTGAAAAGTTTCCGTAATCATTGCCAATCATTGCTTTGTATCCTCGGAGTCAGGCTTCTTATCCGAATTGATCTGCTGGTTCTGGGCAACAAAAGCATTCTGGGCTTTGAAAGTTACACTTACAGGAGGTTGCTTGAAGTGCTTTAGGGTATTGATGGCCGTAAGATACTGCCTGGCACAGCGATCCACCTCCTTGCTTAGCATTGAGTAGTATCCATTTTTCTCGTTGCTTAGGTATTCCTGGCGGGTTAGACCATTTAACTTATAGCTGTACTCAATCATTCGGCAGTATGCCCAAGAAGCAGTCTGGGCAAGCATCTTTTCGGACGATGTTTTGCACTCGTACTCTGCAATTAGCTGATTACAAAGCTCAATTGCTAAGGTGCGATACTTGTCCTTGTCTAGCACTTCAGCGATTAACATATGGTTATCTAAAGCCGTAATAGCGGAAGCGTGCTCCAGTTTCTCATTGAGCTTGGCTTCAATCTCTCGCTTTTTGGCATCCGACCCTTGTTCATATTCGGTCCAAAGCTCAGCAGTTTTCTTGAGAAGGTGAGCAGGACCAATCTGCGCTTGGTAGTTTGTGAGTAGTCTTCGTACCTCATCGGCCGTCCGCTGTTTAACAGGCTTATTTGAGGTATTTACGAGCTTTGTGGGCTTCTTACTGCTCATAATTTACCTCTATCCCTAATTCTTCGTTGATGTCGTAGTGGGCGGGCGTATGAGGGCCAATTTGCATTCCGAAGTTCTTAATTTTGCCATCACGAATGTATTGCAAAGTGTCGGGTGTAAAGAACATTCTGACTTTATTGATGAGTTCCTGCTGAAATTCTTCTGCATCGGCATACTCAAGAACGGCCGTAGTATCACTAGCAATGCCATCAACAGACCACCAAATGTGAAACCAAGAAAAGTGCTTTGGCTGGTCTATGCCGTTGTCATAGCGGTTTTTCTCGTTGATCTTTAGACTGATGTCCTCTATGAGGTCGGTCATCTCGTCTAAGTATTTTTCGTTTTTACTCATTTTTTTCTCCTTAAGTTATTAATTCGCCGCCGCCAAAAATCTTTTGGACGTCTTCTAAAATCTTCTTGTTTTCAGCTCTTACCCCACCGTCAGACTCACTGTATTTAGACAGGATTAAGGGGAATATCAGCTTATTGCGTTTGTCGCTTGGGTCTCGTTCCTCAGAAATTAGCCCAGCTTGGTTAAGCATTGGCAGGATTTGTTGACGTAGAACCAAAGCATCAAGCATTCGTCCGTAGACCGCGTAGTGTTTATTCATAAGCTCCTGGCGGCTTATACCTAGTTCGCCCGTGATACTTACCATATCTTCATCACGTTCACCGTTTTTATCGTTGAAGGCGGCAATAATCACATCTTCATAAATTCGGTATACATAGGGCGGAATATTTAGCTCTTGTGTAATAGAGATCTTGTCCCATATAGCGAGTGCCTCATCTACGTCGCTGCGAATAGCCACAATGTTTGAGCCTTCACGAGGCCTATGCCACAAGTTGAGTAGTGCGAAGGTTTTTATCAATGACACAAGACGCTTGATGTCACGTTGGTGGCGTGGTTTGAGGATAGTTACTGAGCCAAAAAACCTTTCAGTGATGTAGTCTACTTCTTCTTTAGCAATCCTGATGTCCTCAATCCGCTCGTTCTTGATCGCGTTAATTCTGCCTTTTAAAAGCTGGCGTGGTGGATTTAGTTCGGTGTAATCCCAATACGCCTGACTGTCCGAAGACTTTTTTAGCGACTCAAGAATACCTTCCCGAATTTTCTCTTGGGTAATCTCTGGGCTAAGTAGCAGGAACCGAGTAGCCTCCTGCTCATCAAGTCTTAAACCTGCAGAGCAAAATATGACTGATGGATAACCACGTAGAATAATTTTCTTTGCTCGCAAGCCGTGCTTTTGTTGCTTGTCGGTAATCTGTACTTTAATCTCTTTCTTGTCGTGTGAGAGTAGGGGACGAAGGTGTTCCAGCAGCATCGTATGCGGCTGGTCCAAAAATATGATGATTTTTCTGGAAAGGTCTACTAAATACTCCTTGGTCTCTTTGTTAAATTCAGAAGTGCTATGAAAAAAAGACGTTGGGCTAACATAGCCAAGCTCAAGTACATCTTCCTCTGGAAACAGTTTTGCTATCTCAATCGGAATAAAACTCTTTCCCGATGAGCTAGGGGCATTGAAACTCAGATTTAGTTGAGAGCTGTCAGTGTAGGCCGATAACTGGCACAGAAAAGCGACTAACTTATTGTCGTCATCGTGCTTAATGGTAGTTCCAAGAACTTCAACAAGGTCTTTGGCGGTAAGGGGTCGGTAAATCTCACTGTATTTTTTGATTGGTTGCTGACTCATTTGCTTCTCCATTTGCTGATTAATTTCCGTACTTTTGGGTATAAATGCGGGACTTCAAGTCCTTAAGTGTGTTGAAGTAGGTGCGTGGGTTTACACGCAGCTTGTTATTCCAGTAGTCTTGGACCGCCTCTCTAAGGTCCTGATCTTCAACAAAAACAAAGGTAGCTTTCCTGGGATCGGTAAAGTCCAAATCGCATAGAACAAAATCTAAGGCAAGTAACGCACTGCTTAAGGCAAGGTCGTTGGTGGTAAATAAGCCTTTCTCTAACTGTTTGTGGATGTCTTGGTTCATATTGCTGACTCCGTTGCTTTGTAATGTTTTTATTGTCGGTGAGTGGAACTTAGGTCTAGGCTAAATTCCACTAAATTCCGTATACTAAAAGCAGTAATCAATATGAATCAGCTATCAAAACAGCTTCAAACACCCTTTTTACAGCCAGATTTACTAACGCTGAGCAGTTTTATTTCCTACTGTCGTGATAACAATGTCGTAACTGACACAGAAGAATTAGAATACTTTGACAAAGAACGGCTATTAGTGCCTGCAGCAAGGGTTTTGCGTGGCATAGTGGAATACCGTAGTATCTATATGCTTTTCGATGGAGCCACCGAAAAAGAATGGCGATACGTTTATGTAGAAGACCTCAAGAAGTTCAAGTATGAAAAATTAGACCCTAAAACCTACTACGACCAGGGTGCCATAGTTCAATCAGTCCCAGGTCTAGGCCAAGTTAGAGGCTTTCATTTTGGAAATGATGGCGGGTTAGATTGGTACCTTGAACGAAATATGGTGGTGTACCCAGCCAAGGAAGGCTACAAACCTTGGAAGCAGTTTTCAGGAGGC
>CAZJME010000059.1:0-4960 GCA_964547235.1 uncultured Candidatus Saccharibacteria bacterium | reverse complement strand
CTTATGTTTAAGTTTAGCACGTTATTCTCTAACTAGGCTTTAATTTTTGTCCTAAACGCGACCCCGTCAGGGTCCCCAAAATCTGGACACCATATTGGAGACAAAACCTATTGCAACGCTGGGACGAAATGACTCAACACCTTTGCAACAAGACTTCCAAAGAGGCCTTAAGCATAACCGTATTGAAGGAGCAAGGCGCAAACTATTGCAACTAAATTACATAAAACTACTTATATTTTCTCAACATAGAATCAACTGTACTGATCTTACTATGCAAGTCGTCAAGCGAGGCAACTTTATACAATGACTCGACCTCCTCAACCGCTTCCGCTGGGAGGTCACGAGAGGCGTGTTTGAGATTGTAAGTAATTTTCAGAGGTGAGTATTTAATCCTAACTAATTCAATAATTGGTTCTACTAGCCAAAATATGTAGTTGTGCATTGCATCAGAGAATTGCTGCCGCTTAATTTCTTTTTCTACTGATAATTTACCAATTTCAATCTTTTCAATAAGAAATGCCTTGCGTTCACTTAATATTTTGTCATAGCTTGTTTGGTCAAAGTCTCCAAAATTAGTTACATCATCTTTATCAAAGATAACTTTGATTTTACGCAATCTGTCAAACAGCCCAAACTTGTGCGAATGTGAATGAAGCGTTATTTCAACGAGATGCAGTGGGTTGGTGCCTGCTATATGGTATACGGCGTGGCTAAATGGAGGCGTGATGCCCTCCGAAAAGTTAACATCAACCTCACCCCTACTGCGTAAAACTTCCTCTATCAGCAATAGTACTTCTTGGTCTTTGTCATCATCAATGTCTAGCCAAATATCAACATCAGAAAATTCATCGGCATACCCTTCGGCGACAGAACCCGCAATCCACATAGCATGGATAGTAGGATTTGGCTCTAATTTTGCCTTTAGTTCGTCAACAACAGTTAAGTCCATACAACAATGATAACAAAAGAACCACTACTGTGGTTCTTAGTTTCCTACTAGGTTCATCTGTGGAGGGCCCAGTGAGACAGCGGGCTTCGTCCTTCTACGTTCACTCGTGCTCGGAACAAGTTCCTGTGCGCGAGCTCATTACGCCGCCCCCCACGACTACGATATTTTCTTCCAGAAAATCTCTGTCGTGGGCTCGTGCCACGAAACTACCAAGCAAAAAGCCCCGACTTTTGTCGAGGCATTTTGCTTGGAGGGCCCAGTGGGATTCGAACCCACGACACGTGGCTTAAAAGGCCACTGCTCTAACCGACTGAGCTATGGGCCCCCGAGAATGAGACAAACCTACGGTTTTTTCTCATCGGAACTTTCGGAATAGCCGAATTCGCATACGCGAATCGTTCCTGCTCTTTTCCCTAGTCGCAACGGGAAATTAACCCCTTACATTATCCGTATTTTGACCAAAAAGTCAATCTGTTGTCGTGGTCCAATACATCGAGGACGGTTCTTAGGTGTGTCGGCGGTATATAGGCCCTACGCTTTTGTTTATATGAACGCACAGGTGTATAACTGCCGGTATGAGGCTGGGCAAGTGGCGCCTGAAGCGGACGACAATCATATCGACGTGTTTGATATCTTTGTTGATTGGATTAGGTCTGGGCCGCAAAATTTATCTTGACCCTTCGGCGATACTCATACCACTGCTGTTAATCGTCACAAGGTTAAGACGCCGCGGAGTTTTACTGTTTGGCTCCTTGGTGGCGGTTTTTGTGTTGCTGGGGATATGGCGCGGGAATATTTTTCTACAGAAAGTTAAAATTTACCAGCGGCTGAAGAAGTCACCGGTTATTATTCGTGCGATTGCCGATAGTGACGCGGTTTATGCTGAGAAATCGCAGCTATCATTTGATGTCACCAACATACGTTTAGAGGATCCGGTTCAGCAGACATTGATAGGCAAAATTGCAGTCAAAGGGTTTGGCGAGCCAATGGTTTACAAAGGCGATACGGTGCAGGTAGAAGGGAAGTTATACCCTACCCGAGGCTCCAAACAAGCCAGCATTAGCTATGCTGATCTCAAGATCATAAAAAGCGGGTCGTCGAGGATAGACACTATTCGACGTCGTTTTGCTGCGGGCATGTCTTCGGCTTTACCAGCACCGTTGGGACCGTTTGGATTAGGACTTTTGATTGGACAGCGCACGACACTACCACAAAACCTCAATGACCAACTTTCGGTTGTTGGGCTTACGCATATAGTCGCTGTCAGTGGCTATAATCTAACGATCATTGTTTTGGTGGCACACCGTCTTATGAAACAACGATCTAAATATCAGGCAACAGTTTTGTCGCTATTACTTATCGGCATCTTTTTACTATTCACTGGTAGTAGCGCAAGTATTGTGCGTGCCGCAATCGTTAGCATGTTGAGCTTGCTGGCGTGGTATTACGGCCGGCGTTTTAAACCGTCACTCTTGATTCTTCTTGCGGCTAGCTTAATAACCTTCTGGTACCCTCTTTATTTGTGGAGTGATCTTGGTTGGTGGTTGTCATTCTTGGCTTTCGGCGGTGTTCTGGTTGTCGGTCCCATAATAACCAGACGCTTGTGGCATACAAAAGAACCAAGGCTACTTATCCAAGTGCTTATTGAGACGACTTCGGCACAACTAATGACGCTGCCGCTTATTATGTATATCTTTGGAAAGCTGTCATTAATTGCTTTGGTCGCCAACATGTTGGTTGTCCCGCTGGTACCATTGGCGATGTTGCTATGCTTAATTGCCGGTTTGGCGGGAATGCTAATGGCGCCTGTAGCAGGGTGGTTTGCGTGGCCGGCGCGTGTGTTGATGAGCTACATGGTGGATCTTATAAGTTTGCTCGCTAAGTTGCCGCATGCCTTAGTACTGCGAAAGCTACGGCTGGATCAGATGCTGTTATTGTATGGCCTGATAGGAATTGTGATGCTGATAGGTTGGCAAAAAGTATCGAAAAATAGTAGAATAACAGATAGAACAGAGCTAAAAGCGACGGGAGTTACATGAGCGGCCATAGTAAATGGAGCACAATCAAACGACAAAAGGGTGCCAAAGATGCAGCCCGGGGGGCGGTTTTTACCAAGCTCGGAAATGCGATTGCTATTGCCGCGCGTGCTGGTGCCGATCCGGACATGAACTTTAGCTTGCGTTTGGCAATTGATAAAGCTAAAGCTGCTAACATGCCCAGCGCCAACATCCAGCGTAGCATCGACCGAGGTAGCGGCAAACTGGGTGGCGATCAGATCCAAGAGGTCATGTATGAAGGCTATGGCCCGGGTGGTGTGGCCATTTTGGTTGAGGCTGCAACCGACAACATCAATCGTACTTACCCGGAAGTTCGTCTGGCATTTAGTAAGCATGGTGGTAATATCGCCGAAAAAGGGGCGGTTGCTTTTCAATTCGACCGCAAAGGAGTCGTCAGAGTAAAAGCTCATGGTGACGAATTTATGCTGCAAGCCATTGAGGCGGGTGCGGAAGACGTTCAGGAAGAAGGCGACGAATCGGTTATTTATACTGTTGTTAATGACCTTGCCAAAGTCCGGGATACGCTTAAAAAAGCAGGCTTAGAAATTCTGGAAGCCGAGTTAACCTATGTTCCAAACAACACGGTCGAAATCACCGATGAAGTTACGGCTGGTAAGGTTATGCGTTTGATGGACGCACTTGAAGAAGTGGATGATGTTACCAACACGCACGTAAATTTTGAATTTGCGGAAGGACTGTCCGAGTGAATAGGCGAATAGCCATTATTATCATAAGTGTATTTATTTTTGGATTAGGATTACTACTAAGTTTTGTACCAACCAAAACCGATCAAGATGTTTGTCATCAAAATGTAGTCGATTGCGGATTTGATGTTGGTCATACCGATAGAGACATCGTCCGATCGTACGGTCTTCCATTTACCAGTCTTAAAAGAATCACATCTTATAAATACGACAGTAGCCTCATTAATTCAACAGCCCATACAGCTAACATTATTGAAACCAAAGGTTTTATCGAGAACCTAGCTATTTGGTATGGTTTGGGCGTAATTTCTTTATTGGTCATAACGAAATTCTGGCGTAATGAGAATTTTGGGCATTGACCCTGGCACCGGCATTCTTGGTTTTGGGGTCATTGATGTCGATAAAAGCGGCACGTTAAATCTGGTTGATGCAGGAGTTATTCGAACGCCGGTCAAAGAAGATGACGCAGTTCGATTGCACACAATTTTTGAGGAGCTGAGTGACATTATATTGCAAACTAAGCCGAGCATTATGGCGGTCGAGAAACTATTTTTTGCACGCAATGTGACTACCGCCATGACCGTAGCACAAGCCCGTGGTGTAGTGCTGTTGCTCGGTCAGCAAAACGGGTTAGCGTTATATGAATTTACGCCACTACAGATCAAGCAGGCCATTACCGGCTATGGTAAAGCCGACAAGAAACAGATACAAGAAATGGTGCGCGTACTGCTAAGGCTTAAAGAAACCCCTCGGCCTGATGATGCCGCTGACGCACTTGCTGCAGCTATCTGTTGCAACATGACTGTGAGATAATACGAAACATGAAACGTTTTTTCATCGCATATCGACACACTGGCGAAAACTTATTGGAACTCGAACAGCGCCTAAATAAAATCGAGATAGCGCTCGCAACTCACAAAATTAAATCATACGCTACACTCAGCGAAGAAGAGGAGTTCGTGAAGGACAAATATAGTGCGGGCCAGATCATGGAGCGCGCTTTTCAGAAGATTGCCTCCATGGACGGACTATTTGTTTTGATCAACAGTAACGATAAAAGCGAGGGACAGTTGATGGAGGTTGGTTATGCCATTGCCATAAAAAAACCGATTGTTGTTGCCTACCAAAAAGATGTTAAGACTTACGTACCCGAACTTGCTACGCAATCGGTTGCCTATCGAGACATTGATGATTTAGTCGAAAAAATTAAAGAGCTAGACCTATGATTGCTCGGCTGCGTGGTGTGGTAG
>CAZJME010000058.1:0-5279 GCA_964547235.1 uncultured Candidatus Saccharibacteria bacterium | reverse complement strand
ACGAACTACGCAAGCAGTTCGGACACGACCCGGTTAAATACAACGAGTTTAAAAAACGTTACGAAAAAGAACTGGCACAGAGTACGGCCTTCGCTGAGCTTGAGAGAATCGTTAGGGAAAACCGAACCGTAACGTTGCTCTATTCCGCGCACGATAAGGAACACAACCAGGCGGTCGTAGTCAAAGCTTATCTGGAAAAGTAGCATGATATGCATGAGACAAGTTTCACGATTACAACCGCAGCTCCGTTTAGATTTGACTTGACCACATGGGTACTGCGCCGCCGCACCAAGAATGCTATTGACCAGTGGGACGGGCACACCTATCGCCGAGCCCTCATGCTCGATGGTATTTCGCTTCTGTTCACAGCAAAACAGAGCAACTCTTTGCGCCCTCTGCTTACTGTTAAACTGTACAGTCAACAACAGCTATCACCCAACCAAAGGAATAGTATCAAACGATTAGCGCGAAGGGTATTTGGGTTGGACGCCGATTTGCAGCCGTTTTACATACTCGCAGCCAGCGAACCAGTACTGGGAGAATTGACTGAGCGGTTTCGCGGTGTACGGCCGACACGATATCCAACTTTATTTGAAGCGTTAGTTAATGCAATTACCTGCCAGCAAATTTCGCTCGATGCTGGTATTTCGGTGTTGAATCGTTTGAGTGAAAAATACGGCTCGAAATTTGTGGGTAATGATGGCGCTTTGTACCACGCCTTCCCCCAACCAGAGGACTTAATTAATGTCCCTGAGACAGATCTTAAGCAACTGGGGTTCAGTTATCAAAAGACCAGGTCAATAAAAGAGTTAGCGCTTGCTGTTGCTAATGGGAACATCGAACTCGAAAAACTCGAAACTGCTAGTAATGAAGAAGCAAAAGCGTATCTGCAAGCAATTCGCGGCATAGGTCGCTGGTCGGCCGAGTATGTATTACTCCGGGGTCTGGGGCGGCTAGATGTCTTCCCGGGCGACGACATAGGTGGCCAGAATAATGTTCAAAAATTACTGCAATTAGATACGCGGCCAGATTATGAAGAGCTCGGCAGGCTAACAACTAAGTGGTATCCATATGCCGGACTAATATATTTCTACTTGTTACTCAATAAGCTGCACAGAAAGGGCCTGGCATGACATCATCACACATAGGTACAAGCGGATCTAAGACAAATAATTCTTCGAAAAAGCTCGCATATTTGGCAGGCCAGTCCGAGGAAATAATCTTTTGTACTGCTACTTTTCGCTTTAGACTGGAGCGCTACGAGATGCTGATTGACAGGGCCAAGATAACAGTCATAAGAAGGCTTTTTTTGCTGGCAGACAATATAACAAGTATTGGATGGGGCGATGTTCTAAGCGTAGACTTGAGTGTTGGCCCGTTTTTTGGAAGCCTAACTTTAAAAGCCCGCTATATAGAGCGTCCCGTCATAGTCGGACCATTACGACGCGATAAGGCGTTTAAAGCAAAACGCCTGATTGAGGGTCTTATAGTAGCTTGCAGTAGAGGCATTACTTTGGATGAAATTCCTACCGATGAGTTACTGGAAGAAATTATTCAAATAGGAACCGGGGCAAGATAAACACTGTCTGCATTGGATTAAAACCGAACATTTATTCTCTGAGCATATAAATCAGAAAAGAGAGCTACTCTGCTAAGTATTCAGGACGACTACCGGTGTTTGAGCGGCTGCTTCAGGATGTTCGCGCTGGACTGTGCGATTCTTTGAAAAACAAAGAGCCCCACGGGGCCTTTTGTGTTCAACGATATATTTCCGCTCTCAAAAATGTTCCAGGTTCTATCTGGCGGAAGGGGTGGGATTCGAACCCACGGTACCGTTGCCGGCACGACGGTTTTCAAGACCGTTTCCTTAAACCGCTCGGACACCCTTCCAGAGAAAATAACAGAGGTAATTATATCAGTTTTATTAAGCTTGGGCAAAGCAAAGCGCGGCGACTCTACTGGAACCTGCTTCCCGTAGGACTTTTGCTGCTGCCTCAAGCGTAGCACCAGTAGTTGTAACATCATCAATTAGCAACACCTTCGTTTTTTGCGCGGACTTATCTGCCCAAAATGCTGTCTCGAGTTGCTCCAGCCGTTCTTTTCGGTGCGTCCCCACTTGACGCGATTGGCCAAAACGGTGCAGAAGCGTTTTATATTGAGCGCCAGTTAAATGAGCATACTCCTTAGCGATAAGCTCAGCCTGGTCGTATCCACGCTGCCGGCGACGACTGGTGGCAGTGGGCAAGGGGACAATCACAAAGTCTGCAGGGGGAGTTGGTAGAGTTTCATAAAGATAGGCGGCGATAACACGTGCAGCCGTCTGAGCCCGCTGGTATTTAAGTTTATGAATAAGTTCTTTGGCGGTACCTGCATAATCTGCTGCGACCCACACTGCAGTCAATTTACTTGATGCGCGACAGGGCAGACACACACGAAAGCCATTGGTAAGCTTGTGGCAACGATAACAACGTGAAGGTACTTTTTGGATAGCTATATCGTGACATTCACGACAAACCAGCTCACCTTCCGCTTCACAAACAAGACATTCGTGCGGGGCAATAAAAGACAATAACTTCTCTAAGACTGGCATGTTGTGTTTATTGTGTTGTAAATAACTTGCCGTAAAGTTGTCGGCGCAGATGCACCTAGGTTATACTGCTAAGTAAGATAAACATACCACAAAAATGCATTTCTACTAGTGGAGGGTAACAATATGGCGCGAAGAAATCGCGATCAAGATTTATTAATGGAAGATTAGCTGACAGCAGAATTTCTAGGTGACGACGAAGTACCTACGGCTGCCGCCAAGGCTCCAGCAGAGTCGAACGCTACAGCTTCGGCTGACGAATGGGACGAAGAAGAAGCTGTGCCGGGCCAGCTAGCCGTCGATGTTTATGAAACGAAAGAAAAACTGGTTGTCAAAGCTCGTACCGCCGGTGTCAACAAGCAAGAACTTGATGTTAGTATTGCCGACAATACGCTGAGTATTCGTGGCACGCTATCGGCAGGGAATGAAGACGACGTCGAAAACTACTTCGTCCAGGAATGTTACTGGGGCGAGTTTTCACGCAGCATAACATTGCCGGTACCAGTCAAGGAAGAAGAGATCGAGGCGGTGCTAAAAGACGGGGTTCTCACTATAAGTTTTACCAAGATGAAGCAAGACACCGTTAAAAAGATCCAAGTATTGTAAGAAGAATACAGGGCCAGACGGCCATAATAGTAGGACTACTAGCCAAATAAAAGAACCCCAGCTGGGGTTCTTTTATTTGGTGTCTGTTTCTGCGGACTGCTTACTGAGTGAAGCGACCAAGTACAAACTTGACGATAATCTGTGCTAATGCAACGACCACCAAACCGATAACGGCGTACATGATGGTGTTTTTGGCAGAAGTCACGTTGCCTGAGTCGCCGCCAGAAGTTATGTACTTGATACCACCGATAATGATCATGACGACAGAGATGATACCAACGATGGCCGAAAACAGGTTCAAGCCCAACTTAACGGCATTGTTAATGTTATCATTGGCGGTAGAGGTATCACAAGCCCCACCGTTACTAACGCTAATATCGACACCGTTACAAAAATTGTCGCGTAAATTACCACTGTTCGGTGGGACGGAAGGTGATGGGAGACCTCCTCCTGTCGAAGAAGACCCTGTGGAAGACCCAGAAGACTGCGCATGAACCAATGCAGGAGCAACCACAGGCAATAGCAAGGAGAGTGCAGCCACAGTGGTTAGTACGTATTTCTTAAGCTTTTTAATCATTTTTTACCTTTCTTAGTTTCTTAGTGAAGTTTATACCATAAACACTACGTACAAGACAAGCTTTCCACCTACTTTGTAAAACGGACTATAACGAATTTTACGATGGTTTGGGCGAGCACAACAATAACAATGCCAACGCTTGCATAGATAATAGTATTCTTAGCCGCACTAATCTGAGATGAATCTCCTTGGGATGTCATGTATTTTAGACCGCCAATCATGATCATAACCACTGCAATAATTCCGATTATGGCGCTAAAGATGTTTAAGCCTGTTTTGACTATAGAATCGACTGTGGGGCCACTGTTGCTACTACAACCGCCTGACCCTCCGGAATAGGTCAAACCGGCTCCTTGGCAAACTGACTGTTTTGCATCCAGAGCATAGGCGACACGCCCAGTAGTGGCGGAAATGAGGGAAATCTGCAAAACAAGCGCCAAAACAACGCTTAGGACAGGAAAAAAGAAAGCTTTTATTCGTTTCATATGTGATTTACTATAAACGATACAGCTACTCTTGCCAAAATAACCACCACAACTCCAATAGTAGCAAAGATAAGGGTCTGGCGAGCAGTATTAAATTTCTGAGCATCGCCGGTAGACATAATCATTTGCAAACCTGCAAAAATGATCATCACCACAGTGATAATTCCAGCGATTGCGGCAATAATATTAGTGATTCTCTCAAACACACTGCCTTTGGCAGTTATGGGGTTTGAGCCAGGGGTAATTTTACTTCGCTCAGTACAAACCGCTGAAGTGCTGGCATCTGACCCACTACAGACTTCCTGGAAGCCGTCAAAGCCCCCATTGCCTGTCGTCGCCGCGTAGGCCGATGAGGTCGTACCAGTTAACAGCAAGCTGAAAAAAATTACTGTCATTATTGCTACCAGAAGTAGTCGTACCAACTTCATTACAAACGCCCTATCACAAAACTAACTATCGAGAAGGCAGCAACGCAAATCGCCAGACCGATGGCAGCATAAATAATAGTGTCGCGAGCCTTGGCAGTATTCTTTGGGTCGCCCTTTGAGGTTATAAGCGTAATGCCAGCCAAAATAATGACGATAACCGACACTGCTCCCGCTGCCACGAATACGATTTGGAGAATATCATCTATCTTGCCGCTATCTGCTACTGGCTTAGGAATATTCACCTCTGATTGTTTCAGTATCGCTTTAGCGAAATGGGATGTCATTTCCATAAATTGTCTCCCACAAACGAAACTACACTGGTCGCCAGTATAGCTATAGCAATACCGATGAGCGCATTGATAGCCGCACTGCGAGCTTTTTTGGCGGAATCTGGATTACCTTGAGCAGTCAAAAACAAAAAGCCAGAGTAGACCAAGAAGCCAGTTGCCACGATGCCCACCAACCGGAGCATAATATCGATGAGAGCCAGCATGATTCGCGGCAGGGCCTTTTCCCAAGAGAAATTATTGAGACCATCATTAGGCCCAACAATCGCACATTCGTCGTCACCCTTTGGCCCGATATCAAGATACTCG
>CAZJME010000057.1:0-5303 GCA_964547235.1 uncultured Candidatus Saccharibacteria bacterium | reverse complement strand
CAGCGTTTTCAGGAGGAAATTGATCAGATGAATTTTCTCTATGGGGGGATTAAGCACATGGCTGCCAAGCCGGGCGCTCTCTTCGTAGTAGATGTTATTACAGATGTGAACGCAGTTAAGGAAGCTCAAAAGCTCAACATTCCTATTATTGCCATGGTCGACACCAACGCTGACCCGAGCGATATTACATACCCTATTCCTGCCAATGATGATGCCATTAAAACCATCCAGTTAATTACCGACCACATCAAGCAAGCAGTTATGACTGGGAAAGCTAAGACGGAAAAGAGTACCAAAACCGAAGAAAAAGAAGGAGACAAATAATGGCGGTATCGCTCGAAGATATAAAACGACTCAAAAACCTCACGGGTGTGGGCTTAACTGATGCTAAACAGGCGCTAGAAGAAGCAGACGGTAACTTTGATCTCGCTTTGGAGGCTATGCGCAAGAAGGGTCTTACTAAGGCTGAGAAACGCGGTGAACGCGAAGCTCGCGCCGGCGTGGTGGGCACATATAACCATGATAGCCGTATTGGGGTATTGGTCGAAGTGAACTGCGAAACTGACTTCGTTGCCCGCAATGAACTCTTCACTGATCTCGTAAAAGATCTTGCCATGCACATCGCCGCATCAGCACCAGAATACGTTTCCTCAGAAGATGTACCAGCAGAGATTCACGACAAAGCCAAGGCGGAATTTAGCGATAAAGCTAAAGCCGAAGGCAAGCCGGATAATATGATTGAAAAGATTGTTGGCGGGATGCTGGCTAAGCATTTTGCAGAAAAATGTTTATTGGATCAGCCATTTGTGAAGAACCCTGACCAGACCGTCGGTGAGCTGATAAAAGAAAACATTGCTAAACTAGGCGAAAATATCGTAGTCCGCCGTTTTTCACGCATTGCTTTAGGCGAGCTAGATAGTTAATTGCCCCTAGACGTTTAGCTGAAGTACAATAGATACATAATGTAGGGGAGTGCTTATCGTGAATCCAAATCAAGTAGTAGAAGATGCTAAAACAAGGCTAGGACAGGCAGCAAGCCACTTTCAAGACGATCTGAAGAAGCTGCGTACCGGGCGAGCAAGCGCAGGCATGCTCGATGGAGTTGTGGTTGAAGTTTATGGCACCTCAATGCCGCTGAATCAAGTCGCAAGTATTGCCACGCCAGAGGCTCAACTCTTACAAATTACTCCATTCGACCCAAACAATCTGCCTGCCATTACTGCAGCCATACGAGACAATCAGTCGCTGGGGCTTAATCCAGCCGATGATGGAAGGGTCGTGCGCGTACCCATTCCACCGCTAACAGAAGAGCGACGTCGGGATATTACTAAGCAAGTAGGTGCCAAGCAAGAAGATTGTATGGTACGTCTACGCAACATCCGTCATGATAGTTTAGATACCATCGAAAAGGCTAAAAAGGATAAGGAAATTGGTGAAGATGACGCCAAACGCTTAGTACAGCAAGTAGAAGATGCTATGAATAAAGTAAAAACCGAAGTGGAAGCGATTGCCAAGGCTAAAGAGCAAGAAATAATGACGGTTTAAGGTTTTGCAGAGGTATAATTGAACGGTATGTCAGAGGCTAGTCAGCTTACCGCACCGCAGCACTTAGGACTTATTCTTGACGGCAATAGACGTTGGGCAAAGGCGCATAACTTGCCAACTCTTGAGGGACATCGTAAGGGCTATGAAAACCTAAAAACCATTACTCGTGCAGCGCACAAGTATGGTGTAAAATTTGTTTCTGCTTATGTATTTTCTACAGAGAACTGGAATCGGAGCAAAGAAGAGGTAGAATATCTCATGAAATTGCTTCTGTGGGTGTCAAAGAATGAGATTAAACAGCTCGATAAAGAAAATGTTCGTGTTGTGTTTGCAGGCACGCGTGAACGCCTAAGTGACGAAATTATAACGGCAATAGATAAAGCACAGGAGCGAACTAAGAACAATACCGCTGGAACACTACTGTTGTGTTTGAACTACGGCGGGCATGAGGAGATCGTGTCGGCTGCCAACAGAGCTCTTTCTGGTGGAGCAGAAAAACTAACCGAAGACCTAATTGAACAAAATTTGTATGCAGCCGATATACCTCCGATTGATCTGATAATTCGTAGCTCAGGCGAGCAACGGATCAGTAACTTCATGTTATGGCGAGCAGCTTATAGTGAGTTATACTTTACGCCAAAGATGTGGCCCGATTTTGATGAAGCTGACTTGGAGGTCGCATTTCAAGATTATGCTCGCAGACAAAGAAGGTTTGGTGCATAATGTCGGTTATGCTACTTATTTTTGGGCTTATTTTATTTGTTTTGTTGGTTGTCGTGCACGAATTCGGCCATTTTTTGGCAGCGCGTCGTAATGGTGTAGAAGTCGAAGAGTTTGGCATTGGCTTTCCCCCGAGGGCATGGAGTAGAAAATTAAAAAGTGGTTTGCTATTTACGTTAAACTGGCTGCCTTTAGGTGGTTTTGTGAAACTGAAGGGTGAACACGATGCCGATACGCACCATGGAAGTTATGGCGCAGCTAAGCTTTCGGCAAAGGTAAAAATTATGCTAGCTGGGGTGGGGATGAATCTACTGGTGGCATTTATCCTCTTAACTCTCCTAGCGCTGGCGGGTATGCCGCGGCTTATCGACGGGCAGTTCACTGTAGCGAAGGACACCAAGGTACTAGAAAACAACGTTTTGGTTGGTTACATTGAGCCTAGTTCGCCTGCAGAGAAAGCAGGCTTACAGATTCGTGACAGAATTGTTAAGCTCTCGAACGATAGGTTTTCATATGATATCTCTGCCGCCGAGCAGCTGCCTAAGGCAACGCAGGCATATGAGGGACAGTCAGTAAAGGTTGAGATTGTACGATCAGGTGTCACGCAAGAATTAACCACTAAACTTCGTACGACGAAAGAAGTTGAAGCGAGTAAAAAAACAACCGATCCGAAAGGTTACTTGGGCATTTCGCCGACAGAGCTTACGCTGCGGCGTTCTACGTGGTCGGCGCCCATTGTCGCCGGCGGGCTCATTCTACAATTCGCCAAGTTGACGTTAGTAGGGCTGGGGAGTGCCGTCAGTGGCTTAGTCCATGGACATGCTAGCCAGGCGAGTGCGCAGGTATCGGGACCGGTAGGGGTGTTCGTGCTCCTGAAAGACGGCAGTTTATTGGGTTACCAATTCGTTTTGATGATCATCGCCATTATTTCGTTAACGTTGGCGATTATGAATACGCTGCCGATCCCGGCACTAGATGGTGGACGGTTGTTTGTGACGCTTATTTACCGAGCAATTAAGCGACCACTGAGCGAGGCCACCGAAGATCGAATTCATGGCACAGGGTTCGCACTACTGATGGTATTATTTGTGCTTATAACCATTGTTGACGTTCGGAGATTTTGGTAAATGCCGAGCGAAGTCATGGCAGGCTTGCTGGGGGCTGTTGGCCTCTACGGCGTCATTCGTTACTTTAGCCGTTCTAAAACTATCCATGGGCCGGAGGCTATCAAATGGTCTGGTTGGGAAGCAATAGGTATCGTTGTTGCAGTCTATCTGGCCTCGCAGTTCATCGGCCTGTTTATCGCGGCACGCCTCGCAAATCTTCATGGGCTGTTCGGGCCGGCAGCAACGGACTGGTTGCAAAATAGCAGTTTCGGTCAATTTTGGCTGATACTATGCGTTGAACTGGTAGTACTCGGGTTGCTCGCGTTATTCTTAAAACGAAGGACAGCAAACGTTAGCAGCATTGGCCTTGTCGGACGCCCTAAGCTTATCGATGTAGGCTATGTCTTAGTTGGCTATCTTGTATACTTTGTCGGCTATCTAGTCATTATTACTCTGTTGAAGTCTTATCTACCTTCACTGAATGTGGATCAGGCGCAACAAATCGGCTTTGAGCACGCCAAGGGCTTTGCATTAGTGCTAGTTCTTGTTAGTTTAGTGGTTCTGCCACCACTTACAGAGGAAATTTTAATGAGAGGTTTCTTATACAGTGGGCTAAAAAACTCGTTTAACAGGACATGGGCGACTCTTATTACAGGGGTATTGTTTGCAGCCGCACATCTGCAGGCGGGGTCTGGCGCTCCACTGTTATGGGTTGCGGCCATTGATACCTTTGTACTATCGTTTATTCTCATCCAGTTACGGGAGCGAACGGGCGGCAGACTGTGGGCTTCCATGGGCTTACATGCTCTGAAGAATAGCATTGCTTTTATTGGACTCTTTGTTCTACATTTTGCAAAATAGCCTCAATGGTGATATCGTCTAAAATATGATTTTGCAAGCAATCGTTACTTTGACCCCGCCAGTCCCAGTTTGACACTGGAGGCTACGTTAGACTTTGCAAAAATATCAATCAGTAACAAGAACGGCCTCCTGACCGATTTTTATATCTTGTTAACTTGGGAGAAATGATGGATATCATAGCAAAATATGGGCGAGAAATGTTTACAAATGGCGGGCTTGGTTTAGAACTGGCCTCTGTTGATCGGCACATGGCAAACGTAGCTAATTTTATGCAAGCTTCAACTAATGGCGCGCCTAATTATGTAACAATTGTAGCGTCCGTCGCAACTGAAGCGGGCAGAAAAGAATGGCACGATGTTCACGGAGACTTAGCAGAACCTAGTGAGCAGATGCTCGCCATGATGGGGCAGGCTTTAGGCGCTGTAATTCTTCAGGATTCGCTTCGCAAATTTGGCATTGTGTCAGCTTCGGTTAATGTAACGCACAACGAGATCGATAATCGCAAAGAACAACCCGTCTACAGAAAGAGCCTTGTTCAGGCAAAGGCGAGTAGGATTGTGCCCATTGTTAATGAAAATGCAGCGTTGAGCGTGGTTGAACTGGCTAAGCTCGCTTACGGCGGCGATAATGATGGTATTGCTGGACACAGCGCACGTGTGACCGGTGCCGACGCATTGATTTTGTTTACGGTCAAAGGTGGCTACCTTGATAATAATGGTCGTGAAGTGCCTCGTATCGAAACCAGTGACTTTGATGAAGCTTTGGCATTAGTACAGATAAGAGAACAGGATTCCAGCGCGACCAAAAAAGGTAAGGGTGGTATGTCGAGCAAGATGCAAGAGGCAAGAAAGACAAGCGATGCCGGTATCGCCACTTTCATTGCTGGCCCCGAGGCAACTATAGAAGACGTCTTGGCGGGGAGGTCTGGTACCGAAGTAATAGGCAAAGCGACAGAAGTCGGGTAAGATAGAAGCGTATGAAAATATCTCAATTATTTACCAAAACTAGTAAAACCCTGCCGGCAGATGAAACAGCAAAGAATGCACAGTTACTAATACGAGCGGGCTTCGT
>CAZJME010000056.1:0-5326 GCA_964547235.1 uncultured Candidatus Saccharibacteria bacterium | reverse complement strand
TGAGCGTAGCAATCTCGACGCCGCGGAACAGCAGGTCGGCTCGATCGGCAAGTTCTGGGTTCTCGGCGTTGACACGATGGTAGAACTTAAAAGTTTTACTTTTAGCCGGCCAGCCAACGACCAGTACCGCTTCACTCTTAAGGTTCTTTTTAGCATACTCGCAAATCCATTTTTCTTCAGCGGGCGCTAGGTCATCTTCATTGCGGTGGTCTTCTTTAGTCGCCTTAAAGAACATCTCATGAATTTCGGCGATGGTTAGGCGCGGGATTTCTTCTGCCTTCTCCGGCAAAACGTAGCCCTGCTGATTCCACATTTTCAGCTCTTTGGTGCAGTCTTTTTGCACGGCTTCGGTAATGGCAATCAATGCGCCCCCGGCATAGTTCAGAAGATCTTCAAATTCAATAAAACCCATCTCGACATCAACCGTAATATACTCAGTCATGTGACGTGTCGTGGCACTTGGCTCGGCACGATAAGTCGGGTTAGTTTCGAATACGCGCTCAAACACACCAACCATGATTTGCTTGTAGAACTGAGCACTTTGAGCCAAAGTAGCCGTCTTGCCAAAGTAATCAAGCTTAAAAGTTTCGGCGCCGCCCTCAGTAGCCTCAGCTAATAGCTTTGGGCTATTCATTTCGGTAAAGTCATTTTCTTTGAAGTAGACACGAAAGGCTTCCAATACTTTGGCTTGCACCTTAAAGATTGCGGCTTCCTGGAGGTTGCGCAGGGTCAATGGTCGATTGTCTAAGAGTGTGTCCAGATGCTCACTCTTATGGCTAATTGGCTTGTCGATTTCAATGGGCGGCTCATCTGTAACCTGCACCAAAACATTCAGAACGGGATCGTGAATCTCGGCTCCGCCAGGCGCACGTTCGTCCTTAAAGCCGGTACCGGTAACTTCTAGCACCGTACCGATTTGTAAGCCACGAAGCTTTTCAACTTCGTCCCCTTTTTCTACTAAAATTTGCACCACTCCGCTGCGGTCACGAACATTGATGAAGTTCAGCCCGCCCAACAAACGTTTTTTGTGTAACCACCCTTTAACGGTGACCTCCTTGTTTATATGTTTGGCCACGTCTTTTGCTAAAGTTCTCATATCATCTCCTATAGTAACAGATTAGGCTGGCTGAGGATGGGTCGGTTACGCGTGTGACAACACCAGGTTCGAGCAAACGCCGACCCGAGCATCTCTATTTGGATTATGCGACCGCCATAGTATCATGCGGGAGATTATATCACTCTTTATCAGATTTTTCAGAGGTAGTTTCCATTTCAGGAACTTTGGCGGGATGCTCGTGGCTGTGGTGATCTTTTTTGGCAGCCAACGCCGCGACTTCGCGCAGGTCGTCATATTTATCAAATTCATCCACAATCTTACGCCCAATTAGCTGCTCGATGACATCTTCAATGGTTATCACGCCACTGATCTCTTCGAACTCATTTACGACAATGAACAGATGGTGTTTGGTTTTAAGAAAGGCGTTCAACACATGCCCGAGCGCCTGATTCTCATTAACGTAATAGACTTTTTTACTCATGAGATCCTTAACCTTGCCAGCCGCTTTTTTCTCAATCAGACTACGAAGAAACAAGGTCCCTACCATGTGATCCTGCTTGCCTTCGTAGACTGGAAAACGAGAAAAACCACTCTTGTGTAGCTCGTTCATGAGCACTGGCCCAACCGAGTCGCCTACTTTTACCATCTTCACCACACGCCGCGGTGTCATAATGTCACGCACTACTTTTTCTTCGAATAGTAACGCGTGACGGGCAAAATCCAGTTCGTCGCTTGTTATACGGTTATCTAGTTGTCCATTTTGCTTATCGAGTAGCTCTAATAAATCATCTTTTTGGTACAACCCTGTATGGACTGTTAGCCGTCCTCGAGTACGTAAAAACTGACCTAATCGGCCGAGTAGTGGCTGTAGATGAGTAAGTAACCACTCGATAACGGGAGTTATAACTTTTGCCAGTCGTTGCCCAGTTGAGGTAACTTGGGTTGAGGGCAGCCAAGCAAACCCTACCCACAACAATGCAACCGAACCCATGAAAGCCAGCCAGCTCGGCACACCATGCGATAAACCAACAAAAAATCCGGCAGCACTCAGCCCGATGATGACCCACAACAGTATTTGTAAGCTAACACCATAGCTAACGGCCCGGTGCAGTAAATTCGCCAATTCATCTCCCTTGGCAGCACGTCGCTTAAGTTCTTTGGGCGGTAAACTAGTGTAAGTTTTTTGCAATGAAATAGCGAGAAGCGTCAAACCGGCCAACAACAAAACACCGATGAATTGAACCATACGTACATCTTAACAGAGCCATGGTCATTATTAAAAAAACCCTTAGAATGTTAAAATGAGAGCACTTAAAGGAGAAAGCATGAGTAAACAGTTTGTGGCAGTATTGGTGGCAATTGTAGTAGGCCTGGGCGCCGTTTTTTGGTTTACAAAAGATAAGTCAGCGACACAAACTTCAAGCAATTCTTCGTCAGCGAAATTGAGTAACCACGTGTTGGGAGCCAACAAGAAACATGTCAATCTCACTGAATATGGGGATTATCAATGTCCTGCCTGTGGAGCATTCTACCCGATAGTTAAACAGGTAACAGATAAGTACGGCGATGACATAACATTTCAATTCCGAAATTATCCACTCAGCCAACTACATCAGAATGCTCGAGCTGGAGCCCGTGCAGCCGAAGCCGCCGGTAAACAGAACAAATATTGGGAAATGCACGACCTCTTATACGGAGGTCAACAAACTTGGGAAGGCCAAAGCGATCCTACGGCAACTTTCGAAGGGTATGCTCAACAACTTGGCCTAGATCTTAATGTGTTTAAGAAGGATTACCAAAGTAGTGAAATAAACGATGTCATAAACGCGGATCTTGCCGAAGGGCAACGTCTTGGTGTTGACTCTACGCCAACCTTCTTTTTGCAAGGAAAAAAGATCGACAAAAACCCACAAGATCTTAACGGTTTCAGTAAATTAATTGATCAAGCCATTAAAGACGCCAAAAAATAGCCTTTATCTTCTAGCTTTATAGAAGAAGAGGCGGGCGGGCATGCCACTAGTGGTGATCGTGTGTGTAACAACAAATAACCCACGGCTATCGCGTCGAGGCACTTCAAGTTCCCAGCCATCGCCTTTGTTTCTACGTGGCGGTGCAGCATAAAAGTCATCCAGGATTCCTAATTTTCCCAATACGGTAGTCATGGCGCTACCATTGACGTAAAAAGCAAGTGTTTCGTCACGCGCAAACGTAGCGCCTGCGAGCAAATTTCTAGTGCTGCTTTTTCGACTGTCACTGCTAGCAATCTTGCTTTCTATGGAATACACCTTCGCGCCTATTTCTTCTGCGAATTGGAGCTCAGAATGATCGGCAAAGGGATTAACGGGTACGGATAGATTCGTCTCCCATAAATGGATAAGAGCAGACTGGCCTAACGTAGCATTTTCCGTAGCTGCAGAAAAGGCTTCCTTTGTTGTTCTGGGGTCTATAGTCTCGCTTGACGGTGATTGTAAATTCATAGATCTGTTTTACTCCCAAATTATGCAATGTGCAACAAAAACGAGGCCCTAATAGGGCCTCTGTAAGGACGTATCTGTGAACAACGGACGCTAGTACTGTAAGTATTGCTGCCACTTAGGCCGCTTGACCTTTACTTCCACTTTATACCCCTTTGATATAGTTTTTATTTTGATGGACATAACACCCTCCCAGACAAACAAATAGACAAACCATCTCACAAATTTATCTATTCTTTTTTAATGTTATTTTTGTTTTTCCCGACAAAACAGCAAAGCTGCTTCGCAAAGAATGTGTGCATTTTGACATAAGCGTAATGTTTGTGTCAAGCACTAACTTCCCGCTTATGGTATACTCTTGATAAAACCACTAACAAAGATGAAAGGTAAGAGGTGGCAAAGAAAAAAGCGAACAAGCGAAATGTTAAAAGGTCAAACAAGCCCGTTTTTCTGCAGAGCAATAACATAGGTGGCGCCGCCGCGTTACTTTTTGCGGGAGCCTGCATTGTTTTTTTGGGTAACCTACAAAACGGCAACCTGGCATTACTGCTAATTGGTTTTGGCTCGGCTCTAATGTTTGTGGCGGCGGTATTGCTGGGCATGGCTATTAGCAGGTCATAGGGGTCGTCGTGCACCAAAGCGTTTTTGCGGAGTTCAGTTTGATCATCGCGATCGGTGCCGCCATGGCACTCATCATGCGCTTGCTGCGCCAGCCGTTGATTATTTGCCATATATTAACAGGTCTTATTGTGGGACCATCGGTGTTGCACCTCATCCGTTCGCCCGACACCATTGAGGTTTTCTCTAGTATTGGTATTGCTTTGTTGCTTTTTATTATCGGACTTGGCCTAAACCCGCAAGTCATCAGAGAAGTTGGCAAGGTATCCGGCAGTGTTGGCTTTTTACAGGTTGCGGGTACTACGCTTATAGGTTATGTCTGCGGCATCGTGCTTGGTCTAGACAAGTTGTCAGCGGCCTTTTTGGGCCTAGGATTGGCCTTTAGTAGTACTATTGTCATCCTGAAATTATTAAGTGACAAGAAGGAGCAATCCCGCCTGTACGGAAAAGTCTTGACCGGCGTTCTGATCGTGCAAGACCTCATTGCTGCAGTAGCCTTACTATTCATTACCGCAAAAGCAAAAGACGGAATCACCATATCGAGCTTGATTGATCTGGTGCTAAAGGGCTCTTTGATTACAATACCGCTGCTTTTTATTGGTAACGTGATATTGCCCAAACTACATAAATTTATTGCTGGCAGCCAAGAATTCCTGTTTCTGTTTTCCATTGGCTGGGGTTTTGGCTTTGCTGCCCTTTTTGAGCGAGCTGGATTTAGTCTGGAGGTTGGCGCACTGCTCGCAGGAGTCTCCCTCGCCGCACTCCCCTACACCCAAGAAATAAGTTCACGCTTGCGTCCATTGCGTGACTTTTTTATTATCGTTTTCTTTATCACCCTAGGTTCGCGTTTAGCTTTAGGCAACATGTTTCAGGTCTTGCCTTTTGTACTGATTGGTATTTTTATCGTTATTTTCCTTAAACCGCTGCTTGTCATGATGATCATGGGCGCCCATGGCTACACAAAGAGAACCAGTTTTAAAGCTGCCCTAGCTACCGCACAAATAAGTGAATTCTCTTTGGTTTTTTTGATTCTCGCCAATAAATTGAAGCTTGTTGACAGCAACCTCGTCAATACCATGACGATTATCGCTCTTATATCTATAACTGTTTCCGCCTACCTTATCATCTATTCTGATACCCTATTTAATCTTTTAGAGGAGCATCTTGCTGTCTTTGA
>CAZJME010000055.1:0-5356 GCA_964547235.1 uncultured Candidatus Saccharibacteria bacterium | reverse complement strand
GGCTTTGATGACAGGAGTCATTTACAGCCGCAAACGCCGGGGCTGGTAATGCTATCGCCACTACCGTGAACATAATTAGCGGCAACAACAGCAGCGCAATAAATCGTTTCATATCAGAACAACCCCCCGGGAACAATCCATTGTAGAAATCCATAGGTAAAGGCGAAAACGACGATGGCTAATAAGGCGTTGAGTATTCGCTTCCGAGCGGCCGCGACAGCATTGGCGTCACCGCCTGATGCCGAATACTGAATGCCGCTAAAGACCAAGACGGCCACGACAGTAACCCCCACCATGGCCGATAAAATATTGATGAATAATTGCACGTAGCGGGTAATCCCGCAATTTTTCGGGTCAAGTCCATCTTTGCAGTCTTGCACAACCTCGCAGTTGGCAGTCTTGTTAATGGTTTGGGCACTACATTGTACCTTGCTTTTACTATCAGAGAAATCATCGGCATGGACGACTACTGGCCGTAAAGAACAGACCACCACTGCCAACATCACCGCCACAAACAGAGCTGGAAGTATATTGGTTTGCAATAATTTCTGTATTTTGAACATATTTACAAACATTGTAATTATAGAGGTAAAAAATTACAAGAATTACTTAGGATATAACTCAAGAGGCATTGTTTGCTCTTGGCTGGTATCTATCTTATACTTACCAGAGTAATGCTTAAGCGCAAGCTATTTACCCGCTCTTCTGTTGCATGTTTTGCCCTGCTATTGGTTGTGTCTCTATTTATGAGCACTATCACGGCCGTACGTGTATCGGCTGCTGACGACACTGACAATGCAGTAACGGTGGATATTGGCGCGATTAATGATAAGGTCGAAGCTCAATACCGCGCGCGAGTCGCTATGCGAGTAGTGTTCGATGATCCTGACAACTGTTTCATTAGTCGTTCGAAAATTGGAAAAGAGTGGAAAAGCACTTTCAATGAAAATGATAGTGATAATGGGGATAGATTTCATGGTCCGTGGTATGCCACTCATGAGGTTGGGCGTATAGGCTCATTGTTCAAAAATGGCAAGGTGGCCGATGGCAAAGACCACGAAATTGATTGTAACACCAAGCAAGATATGCAGCCCGTATTTGAAGCATTGGGCTATGACGGTAATGGTGATTTTATCAGCGCTGTATACGATTGTAATGTACCCGGCAGTGGCTGCAACTTACGCAAAAATCCGCGAGATATTGTACTGAACCATGTAAAAAAGAATCTCCTCGATGGCCAAGGCGGAAACTTACGCGGTGATTTTACCGATCCGATTCGTTATTGGTATTGGAACAAGATCTACCGCCACAGTGCTTGCAAAGGGATTCTGTCTGATAAATCGTCTGACTTTAACAAACCCGATGAAAACCACGCCAAGGACATCAATCCTGATAATAAATTCCATGTGGAGGATGACGGCACCATCACCGCCAACCGCTATATCATCACAAACGGTGTCGCCTTGGACCATGCTGTCGAGGGCTTGGCCGCGACCGCCAAGGCCGACCTTGGCAAGGAAACAACGTGTTTAAACATTGCCAAAGCCCTCACCGGTACAGTTGCAGGGGCTTATGTCCGTGATTTCATCATACCTGGGCTACACGATGCGGCACCACCAGAAATTGCCGCCAAGTGCGGTACTGACAGTGAACATGTAAACACTGTTGTTAAGTGTTATTCCGAGAATAACGTTACTCCTATTGGTACGCTCGATCCTGTCGGCGCCGTTAATGAAAATGATCAAGACTCCTGTGAGGCCAAGGGCGGTGGGCTCAGTTGGTTTATGTGCCCACTTATCAACATCATCGGTAGCGCATTAAACTGGATCGATACCCAAATATCTCGGTTATTAGAAGTTGATTACGACAAGATCAACACACCAGAAATGTACAACGCCTGGGCCGGCTTCCGTAATCTTGGCTTGACACTACTTATCGCAATGATGATGGTTATGGTCATCAGCACCGCGATCGGCACGGGTCTTTTCGAAGCTTACACCGTCAAAAGAGCCATGCCACGGATGGTGGCTGCGATTATATTTATGTCGTTATCATGGTATGCTTCTTTGTTCCTGATAGACTTCTTTAACGTAATCGGACGAGGAACTCTAGGCATTATGACCTCGCCGTTTGGTACTAAGGCTCAAACGTTAACCGGCTTATTCGACCCAAGCTTGGGCGGTTTTTTGATCCAGGGAGGGGTCGTAACCTTTGCCACCATTGGAACAGGAGCGCTAGTTTGGGCCGGCGGCATTGGTATTATTGCTACTTATTTTGCTGGTGCCCTGCTTACTATGCTGGTGGCCTTTTTGGTACTTATTGCGCGACAGATGTTTATTGTGGTAGCTATACTTTTCTCGCCGTTAGCAATTTTGTCATGGGTATTCCCTAACAACAATAAACTCTGGAAGTTTTGGTGGGAAAGCTTTAGTAAGTTACTCATCATGTACCCAATGGTCATGGCACTAATTGCTGCCGGCCGTATTTTTGCAGCCAGCTTGTCAGATACAACTTCGAGTGGAGCCGAGGGTGGACTGTTAAACCCATTGCTAAAACTTACTGCCTATGTTTTGCCGTATGTGTTCATACCGCTTACATTCAAGGCCGCCGGCGGTATATTTGGCAACCTAGTCGGCATGGCTAACGACCGCAGTAAGGGTGCCTTCGACCGTCTTAAAAAAAGTCGTGTCAAAACTATGGGTGACATCAAGAGTCGTGCCGCTGCTGGCGACTTATTACCATCGAGAACTATTGGTAGACGCACGTTTGGCGGTAACACTAATAGGCGCGGAAACCCTTCACTTGTGGGACGGTTAAACCGACGAGCGTCTGGTTTATCCATGGGCATGAAAGGTCACTATGGTTTTGGCCAGCGAGGAGAAGCGTTCCACGACATTCACGGACGCGAAGCAATGCAGGAAGAAATAAGAAACAACCACATGCTACAGCAACTTGCCTTTGACGACCCTGGTATTGCTGTCATGGCCTTGAGCGGCGGAACCACTGAAGGAGCACGACGCGCTGCTGAAGATTTGATTGCGGCGGGCGTTCTTAGTCGGGATCAAGCAAACAGAGCACTTAACTCGGCTATGGCAGTCGGCATTACTAAAAATGCCGCTGGGGCAGCAATGACACTTATGGCGCAAAATAAAAGTCGTGTACTCAGTGGTGCCCTGGCCGGTGCCGCCGGTATGGCCCTGGTACGCCAATCAGCTACCGAACTCAGTGAAGGCAATGACCAGATGGTTGAGAATCTCATGGGCGGTTTCGCTTTCCATTCGCGTAATGCTGGGCGTCTTGATCTTGGAGGTGAATTTGAAGGACAGACATGGGTGGACGGCTGGAACCGGTCAAGTGTCGCTCAGCAAGCACAATCGTTTGGCGCATCATTGCAATCTTTTTCGGACCAAATTTTAGCAGACGTTCACTCAGCTGATCCGAATGCGCGTAGGGCAGCAGTTGTGGCATTAATGGAAATGCAGTCAATGCTACCAAATGCAACGGGTGAGAACCAAGCAATCATTAACGAAACACTTCGACGCGCAGGGGTCGATCATGGCCCGGTTAACGTAGCACAAACTGATGCGAACGGTGTCCCACAGCGAGACAGTGCCGGCAATATTATATACAGAGAGGTTCCACCGTTGTCTACGGAGGAACAGCTCGCTTACATATCAGGAGGATCAATCACTGGCGCAGAAATACGTGGCCTTGCCCGTACGTACGATGCACAAACGCCATATGGCGCACGCGGTGAAGATGGTCAACCACAGCAACCACAGCAACCACAGTCACAAAGTAATTGACGTTCGGTCAATATTGTGCTAATATTTTATATATGACGACTCCTATTACTCCTCCTAAAGCTACTGGCCCAGAACGCGCGAGTCTAGGTGAACGATTAATGGATGCAAAAGATGCATTGGCAATTGCCTACCACGGCTTGCTAGCAACACGCCTTGACGAGAGAATTGGCGATGCTCACCAAGATCTAGCCCGTGCGGCGCATGACGAGCTATTCTACGACGGACTACGCAGTGCGTCCGAGGCCATAGTTAAGCTAGACTACGATGGACTAGACCACTTTCCTGCACCAAGCTCACGAAGTCTGCGCAACCGAGGAGCGCTCGGTCGTCAAGTAGAATCTCACCGCCGCATGTCTGAACCAGGATCACTAGGTACAGGGACCGCGGTAGCTCCACCGTACAAGTGGCCAGAATTTCCTGACGAACCTAGCGGTATCGTAGTTGAAGATCTTTCTCTGCCTACAGATCCCACAACTGGAGAGCCTGTTCGGCCGCGCACCCCAAAACAAGAGCGACACGACCAAGGAGTTGCGCGCAGAATTGACAATATCAGACGAGCTCGTAAAACCAATGTTAGAAATGCTAAGGCGTACGGTGCGAGTGGACAGGTTAGCGAGCGGGCAACCAGACATGAACAAGTTAGGCGAGAAAAAGAAATCAAAGCCCGCTATAAACGCGGAGAAATCACATCGCACGAGCGACTAGAGATGCTTAGAATGGTTCGCGGTCACTATAGCCCAGTAGAAACCGTGGATCCCGCAACCGGATTGCGAACTATTTCACACGGTGAAAGTTTTGCAGTAAGACATCATCCTCGCGGCGTACACCATCAAGAACATCGTAGTCATAAAGCATCCTATGGTACAAATATTGGGCCTATCAAGCTGTATAGAGGAGCGTTTGACATTGCTCGCAGTGGAAAAAAGGAAGCGCAAGAGCTACGCGAAGAGGCTACAGAACGGCTGCCCAAGCTTACCAAGCGTCGTAAGACTCGTTACGCAAAAAAGGCTAGTGCGTATGCACGTCGTCTCGATTATGAAACACGCGACCGCGACCCTAGCAATCCTGCTGATTGGTAGCAGCCAAGCTCTGTACATAGGGCCAAACTCTTTGTAGTATAGAGTTGATGGCTACCTATAAAGTTCTCCAGGATATTGAGGCTGACGATAAGTTCGTGGGACCGTTAACCCTTAAACAGTTTGTATTATTGGGTATAACGGCTATTTGCTTGTATCTGAGTTTCTTTTTTCTAGCCAAACAAATTTGGATCGTTGCTGTACTAGTTTTACCCATCGAAATAATAACCGGTTTTTTGGGCTTTCCCTGGGGACGAGACCAACCAACAGAAATATGGCTGCTAGCCAAGCTACGTTATTTATTCAAACCTCGAAAGAGGATCTGGGACCAGACCGGCATCCAAGAGCTAGTTAAAATTACGGCACCAAAAAAGATTGAAGAAAATCTGACAAACGGCTTAACGAATACCGAGGTTAAAAGCCGGCTCAAGGCTCTAGCCGACACGATAGACAGTCGAGGCTGGGTCATTAAGA
>CAZJME010000054.1:0-5423 GCA_964547235.1 uncultured Candidatus Saccharibacteria bacterium | reverse complement strand
ACATCTTTTACATGCTACACTTCATTCTCCCCATCGGTTTAGCACTATTAGTTTGGAAATTACGCGAAACGTATTATTGGCAACTCGTCACAAGCTATATACTTCTTTCATTTACAGGCTTTCTCACATTTTTGCTCTTTCCGGCAGCGCCTCCCTGGATGGCCGCACAGCAAGGACTCATCGAGCCGATTACCCGCATCTCGTCAAATGTCTGGTACGCCCTCGGTATTCATGACTTTCCTTCTTTGTACAATCGTATCGCTCCAAATCCAGTGGCTGCTGTTCCGTCTCTGCACGCTGGTTATGCAACACTTTTTGTACTACTGACGTACCGTTTATTTGGAAAAAAGTGGGCACTTTTAGCGTGCATCTATCCAGTCATGATCTATCTGGGAACAGTCTACCAAGGCGAGCATTACGCTATTGATGAGATACTGGGACTGCTGTATGCTCTTGTGGTTTTCTTTAGCGTCGATGCCTTTTTTAAACATCGTCGCAAAAGACTCGTCAAAATCGATCATAAAACAACATCTGCCGTTCCTCGAGCGTCTTTAAGCAAATGACTAGACCTATGTGCTCTTTTTTGAATGCTTGCTCCCACCTTTACGGCCTGCGCGGGCATGCCCCGCAGAGTCGCCATGCCAGCCTCGTCCTTTTGCGGTTGATCGTGCCATTACTACCCTCCATACTTTAGTTGACTCTGTTAGCATAGGCTTGCTTCCCTACGGGTCACTATAAAATATCTCACAAATGCTTAACGTGTAAGAAATATTATAGCTTTACCTAAAGCGGTTTGGTACCTTGAACTCAGTGAGTTAATATGGAAGCAAATTACGAACCACTTCACGTTGAAGTTATGATCCACGAGGCTATGAAGGGTTCGCTCAATGAAAAAGAATTCCGCCGTCTAGATCCCCAGAGTCAGAAACTCGTACGAACCATTCATAAACGCTATAGAAAAAGGGTTAACGCTGAGAACGAACTACGCAAAATGCGTCGAAATACTGAGACGACTTCATTAAAGCCCGAGAATTTTATCTTTAGTTTGCTCGCCGATTATGCCATTGATCTTGCAATACGCAGAGAAGAAAGGCAACCCGCTCCACGAGACCGCCACAAAGAACGCCTCGCTCGTTTATGGCACGAGTATGCATCACGCGTATTGCGTTTTAGCTAACGCAAAGTAGTCAGCTAGTACGGTAAAAGTAATGAATGCATCAAGTACTAAATCCGCTCTTGGCACAAAATCAATAAAGTCACGAGGCGGCTATGAGACGCAAGCAGAAGCACAAACTCACGTGCACGAAAGCCAGACTACGAAGCCACTAGGTAGCGAGTTAGCTTAATCAGATCCAAGCCAGAGCCGAATATCAGTAGCGGAGCGCAAAACAATTACCGCTCAGCTTGTCGGCTTTGCTGTCGTCGCCACTCTGTTATGGCCTGATGATTACCACTCAATAGAACTTCTGGAACTATTCTTCCTTTAAAATTTTCAGGTCTCGTGTATTGCGGGAACTCCAACGTCTGACCATCACTAAAACTTTCTATTTCGGCGCTCTTTTCTCCCCCGAGAACACCGGGGATCAGGCGCACCACGCTATCGATAACTACCATCGCAGCAAGTTCACCACCGGTTAAAATATAATCACCAATAGAAATTTGCATATCGACAACTTCAGTAATTCGTTCATCGTAGCCTTCGTACCGCGCGCAAATAAAGATAAGACCATGCTCAATGTTGCTAAGTTGTTGCGCTGTGGCCTGGTTATAGCGCCGACCCCGTGGAGTCATCAGGAGCACCTGCGCCCGTGGGTTGGATCGCTTGGCATCTTCAACCGCTGCAAACAACGGCTCCGGTCGTAGCAACATTCCATCACCACCTCCATACGGCGAATCGTCGACTTGCTTTCGAGGACCTATGCCATAATCACGTAAGTTAATATATTCAAAACTTACCTTCTTTTTGTCTTGAGCCTTCCACAACATGCTAGTATTCAGCACTTCTTTGAACATTTCAGGGAATAAGCTAATTATTTGAATCTTCATTATTGGTCTCTAAACTTCCGCTCGTTATGATTATCCTATATTTTTCATGAGAAACAAAAAGAACCCTTCTAAAGGGTTCCGTCTGTCACATAAAGCTCCCATTCTTATGGAATGGCTCGCAATGAGCTTCAAAATTTTTGTTTTTTTGAACGTACAGTCTTTTAGACTTACGGCCAGTATACCAATTGGTGCCGATTAGCGCAAGGTTGTTATATGTCTAAATCGTCGAGCTCAGCAAGCTCTTCGCGTGTCCTGCTCACTACGTCGCTCTTAGAGTCTTCGGTTCGCTGTTCTAATGCGGGAGCATTCTCCTCGGGAGTCTCTTCGTCGTCATCATCGGCCGGAGCTTTATTTGGAGCATCAGTATTTCTCTCGACTGACTGCTCTGAAGTACGAGCCGGCTGTTCACGGCGCCCCTCTTGAGGACCATTGTCTACGATCTTGAGGTTATATCGTGCATCATTTTTTGTGCCGAGAGCACGCAAAAGCGTACGCAGACTTTGTGCGGTTGCACCACGCTTGCCGATAATTCTACCGAGATCCTCCGGATCTACTGTCAACTCAAGCAACACACCTTTTTCATCGACACTTCGTACAATCGACACTGCGTCTGGCTTACTGACGAGAGACTTTACGACAAACTCTACAAATTGCTGGTCAATACTACTCATTACATATCTCCACGTTAAGTATCACTTATAATTATAGCAAACTGTCGTAACAGTCGGCTGTAAAAAAACTATTCAGCTTTTTCAGCAGATTCTGGTGCTTCGGCAGCGACCTCTGTTGCTTCTGCTTCAGGCGCTGCTGACACTTCCGCACTCTGATCCGTGGCAGCATCTTCTGTAGCAGCCTCAACGGCTTCAGTCTCTGCAGGGGCTTCCTCGGCTGGGCGGTTACGACGTAATTTCTCGGGGTTACGAACATCTCGCGTACGGTCGGTGGCAACGTTTACCCAAGATGGTAGCTCAATTCCTTCAGACTGAAAAAGACGAATCGATCGGTCGGATGGCTGGGCGCCGTTTTTCAAATAAAAGCTAGTTTTTTCTTTATCAATTTGCACCTTCTTAGTGTGTGGATCGTAGTTACCTAGTTGGGCTATAACACGACCGCTGGTAGGAGTTTGGCGGCTATCTTGGACGACGACACGAAACATGGCTTTGCCTTTGCGTCCGGTGCGCTGCATACGAATAGCGAGCATAGAAGTTTGTTCCTTTATGTTAACCTAATAATAAGATTGCACCTGATTATAGGGGTAATCGCTAAAAAAGTCAATAATTGGTACCTCTGTTGTTAGCTAGTACTGTCTAAGTGCCGTTTCGGCGGCTTTTTGTTGGCCGGCTTGTTTGCTTGGCCCTACACCCTGCCCCTTTAGCTCTCCGGCAACAAAGACACCTACAGTAAATGTTTTGTCATGATCGGGCCCATTCTCACTGAGGACTTTGTATACTGGGGTGGCTCCATCGACACTTTGAGCTTTTTCCTGTAGACGTGATTTTGGATCCAGCCACGAGCCACTCTCGAGAATCTCGTCGAACGTGCATAATAAACTTCGCTCGATGAACTTGCGAGCAGCCTCATAACCTTGATCAAGGTATAAAGCACCCACAACTGCTTCGAAGGTGTTGGCTAAGATCTGCGCTCGCGCACGATCTGTCCCGCGTCGCTCACCGCGACTCAATCGTAAAAGTGGCTCAAACTGTTCGCGCGTCGCTGCCGCTCCAATACTTTCAGTGCGGACGAGCGCACTACGCCAGTTAGTGAGCACACCTTCAGGGTCAGGGTAGTTTTGGTACAAAAAGTCGGTAGTCACCAACTCTAAAACAGCATCTCCCAGAAACTCCAAGCGCTCGTTATGCGCTTGGACGGTTTTGCGGTGTTCATTAAGGTAAGAACGATGCGTAAATGCAGTCACTAATAACGAAAGGTCTTTGAACTCGACCTTTAAAATATTCTTTGCAAACGTTTTGTATTGACTAAAGTCTTGCATCTCGTATGTTCTTCATGGCAAGTAATATCAGCTTTCCAATGTCCTCGTAAGCAATCTTATCAAGAGCCTGATTTGCTGGGAACCATTTAATGCCGTTCATCCAATCTTCAGGTTTTAGCTTATCGGTATCTCCAAGAGCTTTCACTAAGAAGATTTCGGTTGTCATTAGCACGAGGCTTGTCGTGCGCCGGTAGCGAAAATTAATTTTCCCCAGCCAATCCAATACCTTCACATCGAGTAACCCGGTTTCCTCGCCAATCTCACGTTTAGCAGTTTGCTTGGCAGATTCACCGTCTTCAATGTGCCCTTTTGGAATTGTCCACCGGTTTTTTGCATCTTGTATTAACAAAATTTCAAGTTGGGCATTTTTAGGGTTGTGGCGATAGACAATGCCACCAGCCGTCGGCTCGCGGACTACTTCATTAATCGCCGGCCGGCGACGCTTTACAAACTTACGAAGATTTTGGATTGGTTGAGGTCTTTTCATTTCATAGCTGCTTTCTTGGCCACTTTAGGCTGTTCGAGCGTCAGCGGTTTAGTCTCGTGCTGCTTAAGCAAGGTCCCGAGCACACCGTTGACAAAGCGGGAACTATTGTCGCTGCCAAAGGCCTTGGCGAGTTCTACTGCTTCGTTAATTACCACCTTAGCTGGAACGTCATTGCCTGTTATGAGCTCGTATAAACTCATACGGAGAATAATTCGATCTATACGGGCAATTTGGTCAATCGGCCATTCTGGAGCCACTGGCTGCAGTAGAGTATCAAGCGCCGTATGATGCTTTTCTACCCCTTTGACCAAAGACCGGATAAAAGCAAGGTCGTCAACAGTATCTTTATACCGATCCAGATTTCGTTGCAAAACCTCATTGAGCGACAAATGCGTGTCACCACATTCTTGACGAAACTCTTGTTCGTACAAGGTTTGTAGTACCAAAATGCGACCGAGGTGACGATTGGATGCCATATTGTTAAATTCCTGTTGGTTAAGCGCTAACCACTACCAGTATAGCGCACGCTAGCTGAAGTTATGCTTTAGACTTAGCGCTTTCACGGCGAGTTGTATACGCTTTCACCGGAGATTTTGCATTGACGGCACGCGCCAACTTGATCACAAGATGGCTGCGACGTGTGCCGGTACGACGAGGGCTAGTACGTTTTTTTGGTTTACCCATAAACTCGTAAACTCCTTCCCAGAGGTTATTATTAGTAAAGTTGGCTTTATTTTACTCTGTTATGTGCAAAATTTCAAGACTTTACACCTTTCATTAATCCTGAACTCTTCGACTCTTCGGCTACGCAAGCCTGCAACTCGAGTAAATATGCCAAAATGCTACGTACAGAACTCAGGACCTTTGCAACATCTGCGACGGCGTTCTAAGCTGTATGCC
>CAZJME010000053.1:0-5549 GCA_964547235.1 uncultured Candidatus Saccharibacteria bacterium | reverse complement strand
TACCACTTCTAGCCTTTAGCGGAATGGGTAACCTTTACTTATGAGCTAATGCGGCTCAGCTAAGACTGGCCGCCCTCTCCCATAGTGTGCTCAAGGTATGCATCGATTACCGCGTCAAGCTTGCCATCTAGCACTCCTTCAACATCAGACGTTTCGTAACGGCTGCGTAAGTCTTTCACCTGTTTATATGGGTGCAACACATAGCTACGAATCTGATTGCCCCACTCAGCTGACTGATTGGGCCCTTTTAACTGTGATATTCTTTCTTGATGTTGTTCAAGCTGAAGTTGTGCTAAACGAGAGCGTAAAATAGTCATGGCCATCTCTTTATTCTGTAGCTGCGACCGTTCATTCTGTATAGCCACCACGATACCGGTTGGAAGGTGAGTTATTCGCACAGCTGAGTCGGTCGTATTAACACTTTGGCCACCGTGTCCACCCGCCCGAAAGACATCAATCTTAAGCTCTTCTGGGTCAAGCGACAGTTCGTCGGGTTGTTCAACTTTTGGCACCACTTCAGCTTTTGCAAAGCTTGTTTGCCGCAAATTATCGGCATTGAAGGGACTTAGTCGAACAAGACGGTGCACGCCATGCTCACCTTTGAGTTTTCCGTATGCAAAAGGGCCGTCGATCTCAAAAGTAGCTCGCTTCAGACCTGCTTCATCACCCGCCGCCTCTTCCACCAATGTAAATTTATAACTATGTTGTTCCGCCCAGCGGCCGTACATACGCAGTAACATTTGTGTCCAATCTTGGGCATCTGTCCCCCCCGCCCCGGCCGTTATTGTCATAATAACATTGTGGCTGTCGTACTTTCCCGTAAACTTTAACTGTTTTTTTAACTGTGTGAGTTCGCTTTCGAGGCTAGTCAGTTGACGTTCAATTTCATCATGCATTGAACTATCGTCAAGTGAAATAATCTCTTGCAACTCGTTGCTCTCTAGCTCAAGTTTCTGCCAGGGCTCAACCGTTGTCTGTAGCTGCGACAATTCCTGCATTATTGCCTGCGCTTTAGTTGTATCTTGCCATAAATCGGGAGCTACGCTGTCTGTTTGCAGTTGTTGCAAACGCGTGCTTTTCTTCTCGAGACCAAGCTTAGCAGCTGCGTCCTTGAGTGACCGCCGAAACTCTTCAACTCTTTTTTGCAATGGCTGCATACCGACCAGTATACGCGACTAGCGCTGCCAGAGCACGCTCAGACGACTATTCAAATTCTTCACAAAACCTTCACTTACGTTGCCCAAGATTCCAAGGCCCCATAAATTATCATCGAACATACTTTGCGAAACTTCGATAATACCCCGCTTTGTTATAGCGTCAATCCGCCTTGGCACTAAGTAGTAATCCTCTATCTGTTCGTCAAAAAAGTATCGATAACTATAGCCATTGGCCGTACCGCCAACTGTCTGACCGCTACGCTGGTATCGACCAAGCGCATATTGCTTGGCGGCCTTAATATCTTTTGGGGCCAAATCACCAGCGAAAACACGAGACAACTCGGTTATAACAATATCAAACAACGCCTCGGCATTGTCAGGCATGACCTGAGCGCCAAACCACCAGTTTGCACAGTTCTTTGTTTGACCAATACCAGAACTCACATGGTAGACCAGCCCGCGTTCACGTGCCGTACCCAATATACGTGAGTATAGCGTTTCCGTCAGCATACTATTGATAAGGCCTAGGTCATCGTTTTCGCTATCACTCAGGCGACGCTTCTTAAAAGTGTCTGCATAGAAATAAAGGTTGTCGATGGTGTCATTTTTGATCAACAGGGGCTTTTTGAGCCGAGTGATCGGCTCGTCAGGAAGCTCGAGACGGCCGCCGCCTTCAGGCAACTCGACTGAAGCAAGGAGTTTCTCGATTATTCGCTGCCTATTTTTGGTGATCTTGCCGGCGATGACAAAACGTAAGTTACCTGTGGTATGCGTTGCTTGATAATGTTGTTTTAGGTCATTAACCGATACATTATCCATGAGCTGTAGTCGTTCTTGATCGGTTAAAACTGCAAAGCCATACTGCTCGCGTAAAGCTAGGCTCAAATGACGAAAATGATTATTGGAGCGGGCTGTTAACTCCTCGCGAACATTACCAAACTCCGCTGTAAATTCCTCCTCAAGAAATAGTGGCTTGGTAATTGCCACCGTCAGTAAGCCTAAGATCCGATCCCACTCAAAATCAGCACATTCTGCCTCGTAAATAATATCGTACGTACCAGTCGAGGCATTAGAGTAGGCCCCGTTTTTTTCAAACTCAGCCTGAAAAGAACGAGCGCGAGGAATGAGCTCGTTCGCACCGAGTAAAACATGCTCCATTAAGTGGGGGGTTTCCCATTTTTCGCGCTCCACCAGGTATTCACCCGCACGAAAATTGAATTCAAAGGTCATGACACTTGCATCGGGTATATGAATCAATAGTCCTTTAGCGCCGTTATCTAAAGTCAGCTCGTGAACAGTATGCTTCATTTATTTTTTGCGCTTGCCTTTTGCGCGTCGCTTTCGCTCAGCTTTACGAGCTTTTTTTCTATTAGTGTTTGTGATCTTCTTTTTACTTCCGCCAACACCAATCGCACCAGCAACGCCAAAATCTTCTTCGTGAAATTCGTCGGCTTCGATTATCTTATCGGCGTTATCTACAGATTTGCGTGCCGCTCGTGTTAGCTCTGTTTCGGCTGGCCGATCTAATTCAGACTCATCAACCGGTTGTGCATTAAACAATGCTTGCACGACACTTACGCGTAAGTTACCCTGCATTTCTTCAAACATATATTGTCCTTGGCGACGATACTCTACAAGAGGATCACGTTGTCCGACGCTAATCCAGTGTATGCCCTCGCGAAGATGATCCATATTTTCTAGATGCTGCATCCACAAGTTATCCAAGATTTGTAGATATATATCTCGTTCTACTTTTCTCATCACCTCTGCACTAAAGGCTACTTCGCGAGCATCGTAGAGCTCTTTCGCTTCAACTTTGAGGACTGTACCGAATTTGTCAGCCGGTGTGTCGAACAGACGATCAAGCTCTGCCTCATCGAATGGAAATACCTCTTTTATCTGCCCTTCGTATTGATCGCTGGCAGCCAAGGGAGAACTTGCCAAAACATCTGAGACTTCGTCTATCATAACGCGGATACGCTTGCTGATATCGGGCTGATTTAAAATCTCTCGCCGCATCGTATAGGTTGCTCGACGATGACGGTTCATTACGTCATCATATTGAACCTCGTTTTTACGTTGATCGAAGTTGAACCCCTCGACTTTCTTTTGGGCTGCTTCCAGACTTTTCGAGATCACACGGTTTTCGATAGGGGTTTCATCGTCAACCTTAAGACGTTCCATTATGGCGCCAATACGCTCGCCGCCAAAAATACGCATCAGGTCATCTTCCGTACTAACAAAGAATTGAGTAACACCTGGGTCCCCCTGTCGACCGGCACGACCACGTAGCTGGTTGTCAATACGACGCGACTCGTGCCGTTCAGAACCAAGTACAAAGAGGCCACCAAGTTCTTTGACCTCTTCACTGAGGACAATGTCCGTACCACGACCCGCAATGTTAGTAGCAAGCGTTACCGCACCCTTTTGTCCGGCTCGAGCAACAATAGCAGCTTCTTTCTCATTATTTTTAGCATTGAGCACTTCGTGCGGTACACCAGCCTTAGTAAGCAACTGGCCCAGTCGTTCGTTTTTCTCAATAGACACCGTCCCAACAAGTACTGGTTGGCCCTTTTGATGGAGCAGCTTAATCTCTCGAACAATAGCTTTAAACTTCCCGGCTTCGGTTTTATAAATTCGATCAGATCGATCTACACGCGCCAAGGGCCGGTTCGGAGGGATCTCAATAACATCAAGTTTATATATTTGATGAAATTCTTCGCTTTCAGTTTTTGCGGTCCCCGTCATACCGGATAGCTTCTCGTAGAGACGGAAGTAATTCTGAAAACTAATAGTGGCGAGCGTCATTGATTCTTCTTGAACTTCTACGCCTTCCTTTGCTTCGATAGCCTGATGCAGTCCTTCATTATAACGACGGCCTTTTAATAAACGACCCGTAAACTCGTCGACAATCACCACCTCTCCATCACCGGTCACTACATAGTCCTTATCACGCTTGAATAATGCTTCTGCACGTAGCGCTTGCTCCATATGGTAGATGGTTCGAATATTCTCAGTAGCATAAAGACCGCTGATGCCAAGAATATTTTCGACGTGTTCCACGCCCTCATCAGTCAAGACAACGCTTTTGCGTTTTTCATCTTTTTCGTAATCTTTATCCTCTTTAAGTTGCCGTGCTACTTTAGCGAACTGAGCATACGCACTCCCGCTGGTAACGGCGGGCGCCGAGATGATAAGCGGCGTACGCGCCTCATCTACTAAAATCGAGTCCGCTTCGTCGACGATTGCAAAATGTAGTTCCCGCTGCCGAAGCTGCTCAACCTCACGCACCATGTTGTCCCGCAAGTAATCAAAACCGTATTCATTATTTGTGCCATAGGTAATATCTGCACCGTAAGCTTCCTGTCGTGTACAGGGCTTCAGGTGACGAAAACGCTCGTCTTCGTGTTGCTTATTCTCATAGTCAGAGTCAAAACAATATGATTCATCAGCTATTATCACCCCCGTCTTCAAGCCTAAAAAGTTATAAACTTGGCCCATCCATCCGGCATCACGTTGTGCCAGATAATCATTAACGGTCACAAAATGTGCACCTTTACCACTTAAAGCATTAAGGTAAATGGGTAAGGTCGCCACCAGTGTTTTTCCTTCCCCGGTTTTCATTTCTGCCACATTGCCTTCATGCAGTGCTATGCCACCCATAAGCTGGACATCGAAATGGCGCTGACCAAGTGTACGGGTTGCCGCTTCACGAACCAGGGCGAAAGCATCTGGCAAAATCTTGTCGTAGCTTTCTTTTTGTAATCGTTTTCTGAGAGTGTCAGTCTGCTCTCGCAACTGCTTATCTGACATTTTCTCGTACTTTGGTCCGAGTTCGTTGATAGCTTTAACGCGCTTTTTGAGCCGTTTGATTGTCTTTATCTCGGGGTCGCCGAGCAAACGTTTAAATACCTTTTTCACGAAAAATACCTTTTACCACCCTTAATCTGTCGCACTGTACTATTATATTGTACCGCACCAGCACGAGGTGAGCGAACGTAATTTTGCCAACATTTCACGCCTGAGAAGGTCGCCTTTTAAAACGCGCAAGTAGCCGACGATGGAATTTTTCGCTATTATGCTTTTCTTTGTACTTTTTGAGACGATTTTTGAGCTTCGCTTCAACCACGTCTATGGCTGCATAGATATTTATTGTCGTTTCTTTAACCATAATGGTGTCATGTGGTAAATGAAGGATTACTTCGCAGGTACGTTCTTGTTTTTTCTTTGCTTTATTTTCCTTTAGCTTAACTTCTGCATGCGCTGTCTTGCGCGCGTAAGCAGACATGTATAAGTCAAGGCGCCCAAACTTCTTCATGACATATTTTCCCAAGTCGTCATCGATCTCCGAATGAACCCCGCTTATTTCGCACCGATCTATCATACTACCCC
>CAZJME010000052.1:0-5576 GCA_964547235.1 uncultured Candidatus Saccharibacteria bacterium | reverse complement strand
GGCGAGCTGCTGCGGACGGGTAGGCGTAAGATATCGGTCATACGATCGCTGAGGCCAGGGACGTTCGCGCCACTGCCCATCAGTACAATTTGGCTAATTTGGTGTTCGGCACCATACCGTTCCTGATAATATCTAATCATACGACGAATTTCCTTCACGAGCTGGTCTAAAAGGGGGTCGAGGGCTTTAGAGATCTCTTGTTGCTTTTTGCTGAAGTTTAGGCCGTACTTGGTCTTGATGATATGCGCTTCTTGACGCGTGACACCAAGCTGATTGGAAATTCGTGTTGTAAAGTTTTCGCCACCACCACCGACAGTACCGGTGGCGATAATGGTCTCATCCACTATTGTAATGTCGGCCGACAAAGGGCCAAAGTCTATGAGTACAGTTGGTACGTGGCTGTAATCGCTCTGCACAAACAAACGCGTCACAGCGTCGATGCTTGTTTCAATTGCAACCGGCTCGAGGCCCAAAAGATGCAGTAAGCTAACGTAAGAGTCCACAAGCTGCCGTGGGGAAGCAACTGCAAAAAGCTCAATCTCTTTTTCGGTTCTGCGCATAATGCTGTAGTCGAGATATAGCTCGTCGATTGGTGTTGGAATATATTGCTCTGCTTCCATGCGGACTGCTTCGTCGAGCTCTTTCTCGCTGAGTAGTGGTAGGGATATGGCGCGGCTGAAAGTCCGGGACGATGGTATGGCAACAGCAACACGGCGGGTTGAAATGTGCCCCTGTATGTTTTTCTCAAACAGCACGTCCACAGCTTTAGCTATGCTGATAGGGTCAAGGATAACACCATTTTTAATTGCCGAGGGATCAAAAGACTGGTTGCCGTAACCAACAATAATTGGGCCCTTGGGAGTCTGTTCGACCTGCATAACCTGAACACAATCAACGCTCAGATCCATCCCAAACAGGGGCCTATCCTTATAAAAATAAACGGTATTACTCATAAAACTGCTTGCCCATCAAAGCATGTGCGCTTTAGTTAAGTATAACAGATATGCTAAGCAGAAAAATGCAGAAGGGGTGCTATCTTTTACGCTTGTGATTATAATAGGTGATAATGAAACGGGTGGCTGAGCAGTCGTCGGGCTATACGCTTATCGAATTGGTAACGGGTTTGTTTGTATTTGGTATCATTGCGCTAAGCTTTTTATATCTGTTTACCTCGTTAGTATCAAGCACTGTGGTTACCAAGCGTAAAGCCCAGGCCTTGGCACTAGCCACCAACCAGATGGAATATCTTAAGTCCTTGCCCTATAACAATTTGGCAGTGGCAGGAGGAAATATCGTGACGAGTAACCCGCTGCCGGCTTCTAAAACGCAGACTGTAAATGGCGTGAAGTACACCATCGCAACCAATATCGAATACGTAGACGATGCCTTCGATGGTTGCGGTAATTACCCGAGTCAACAGTTAAAACAAACGTATTGCAAAAACCTACCTGTCCCTTCGGGGATTACAACTGGTCCGTGTCCCGGTGGTGGAACGGCTGAAGACTGTAACCCGGCAGACTATAAGTTGGCACACGTTACGGTTACTGACCCTCGCGGCGTAACTGAAGCCGATATTGATACGCAGATCGCTGCTCGTGTTGCCGAAACGGCGAGCACCACTGGCGCTCTGTTTGTGAGCGTGCTGGATGGCAACGGCAATCCGCTAGCGGGAGCAGCTGTTCACGTAACTAACACCACCAGCTCGCCCAATGTTGACGTTTCTGACGTCTCGGATAGTAACGGCATCGTAATCTTTTACGGGCTACCGGTCGATACGAACGGTTACGACTACACTATTGCTGGCTCTAAATCGGGATACTCATCGTTAACTACAATTGCACCCACCGGCTCGTTACAGCCCAACTATTCAAGCCAACAAATATTTACGCAGTTATCCTCCTTCGTCACCTTACCGCTTAAGCCACAAGGCACCAATAGTTTACTGGTGGAAACGACCGACACGAGCGGCAATGCTTTAAGCAGCGTAAAGGTCTATATCAAAGGAGGCTACAAAAAATACACCGTCTCTACAGATACTTCGTACTATTATGACAACTTGAGTCCTGATAGCCGGCCTACTACAGATACAAATGGCTTAGTCGGAATAGACAACTTGGCACCGGGTGGCTATTACTTCTGCGGTGATACTGGCGCTACGAGCTGTACGAAAAACGGAACTACTTACTATTTGGCGGCGGTTTTGCCCTACACCGGGAGTAGCTCGTTTAGTCCAGTGCAGATACCGACGTACGAGGCGGCAACACCACCCACAACTACCTTTGCCTATAACTCTACCAACTATTTACAAAAGGCACGTCTTATTTTAACTACCAGTTCCACTTACCCGCGGCTGACATCTGTTTCGCCGTATGAATTAAGTCTTGCGAGCACGAATCTGAGTAGTGTCAACTTTACAATTACCGGGGCTAACCTTCCTTGTGACGCAAGCCCTGGCAGCTGCGCCACTCAGGTTTCATTTTCTCAGGGTAGTGTTTCTCGTACTGCTAGTTGTATCGGCGATACAAATGGGGTTCAGCTGGTTTGCACGGTAGATCTAACCGGTATATCCACAGGAGCCTTAGCTATGTCCGTCACTGCCAATGGCCAAACGTTAAGCATTCCCGTAGGCCCCCACCTAGGAGCAGCGAATGTTATTCCATAAAACAGATCAAAAAGGTTTCACGATTGTTGAGCTAGCTGTCGTTATAGTTCTTGTTGGTATTTTGTCCACTGGAATTTACGCTTTCTTTAATACTTCGTTCAGCCAGTATCTTGGCCTACAGCAGGAAAGTTCGACCTACAATGACCTTGCGTACCAAACACAACGCGTTTCTACAGTTGTTAGAACCGCAACCGATATAGTCTCGGCATCACAGAATGATCTGACACTTTATGCTTATTTCTGGCCAAACGATTCATATGTGTCGCTCGTACATTACTATTTGGCTTCTGGCAATACCAAGTTGATGGCAGAGGTAACACCCATGTCAGCCAATCCTCCACAAGGTTCTCCGCTGTCTGATCAAGCAAAAACCTACACCATTCTCGAGAATTACTTTTACCAGCCAAGTATTAGCTTGTTCGAATATCTTGACTCAGCAGGCAGTGTTTTGGGCTTGCCCATCAATGATCTATATACCGTAAAAGGGGTGCGCGTGAATATGGCGGTGCCTAACCGCACGGTGGTGCCGACCACTACGAGTAGCACAATATCTGTCCAAGTAACATTGCGAAATAGAAAGACAAACCTGTGAAAATCGGGAAACAACAACAAGGCTTTGTCATGACCACGCTGCTTGGCATGCTGTTGGTTTTTATAATCATCATGGGCATTGCTGCGACAGTAATTGACTCTAATTTCTTTGTCGTCAACCGAAATGCCCAAAGTCAGCAGGCTTTCAATATTGCCGAGGCGGGGATTAATTATTATCTATGGCATCTCAGTCACAGCCCTACCGACTATAAAGATGGAAAATCGACACCGGCCTCACCAGATGCCACGTTGGGCTATGGCCCATACGAACACGACTACTACGATGCCAATAACGTGAAACGTGGAACGTATACGCTCTGGATTAAGCCCCAAAGTAGCGGTTCGAGTGTGGTTACAGTCCGGTCAATTGGTAAAGATGCCAAGTCGGGCGTGTTACGCACCATTGAAGCGAAAGTAGGTGCTCCATCATTTTCTGACTATGCGGTACTTTCCGATACGGCGTTGTGGTTTGGCAATACAGAGACACCCACGGGCCCGGTACATTCCAATCAGGGCGTTCGTATGGATGGCAGTAGTACGAGTGATGTAACTTCCGCCAATAGCACTTATGTCCCATCGTATCAACTTGGTGGAGATGGTTCGAGCCACCCGGGGGTCTGGTGCAACAGCAGTGTAACGACGCCGGTAAACTGCAACAGCCGAAGCAAAGTAGACTGGCGCTACCCAGTACCCACAGTTGATTTTAATCAGGTCTCCGGTGATCTTTGTAGCATGAAAAAAACAGCGTTCTTAGCCGATAGTTCAACTGCCCCACTAGCAGCACAATCAACTGCCTGCACCAAAACTCCCACCACACGAACAGCAGCCTATCTGCCTCAGCGCAGTAGCAGCGGGAGCTATTCGCTTACCAGAGGGTACTTAATTCAGCTGAACGCTAACAATACGTACGACCTGTCTTATGTCAATGGCGAGAATGATCAAGCTAGCAGTTATAGCAGCGCCTTGACGCTACAGTCGATAACCAGTGGCGTTGCTATACCAAGTGACGGAGTAATCTTCGCAGAAGATAACGTTTGGGTACGAAGCGCAACCAATAGCTCGTTCCATGGAAGGGTAACGATTGGTGCTGGACGTTTGGCAAGTAGCAGCAAGAACGCTGAGATTGTCATTGCTGACGATATCTTGTATAGCACTAAAAATGGCGAAGATGCCATTGGCTTGGTCGCAGAAAATAACGTTACGCTCGCTCCTTATGCACCGCCACAAAATGGTGGGTTTAACTTTGAAGTCGACGCAGCAGTAATTGCTCAAAACGGCTCGGTAATTTACCCGCGAACCTACCGTACGAGTACCAACAAATGCACCAAGGGCTGGACAAGTAGCAATCAGAACTTTACATTTTATGGCTCCGTTTCTAGCAGACAGAGCTGGACGTGGACATGGCTGCAGGGAGGCGGTTCCTGCGGTAATTCGAGTTACGTATCGGGCGTAGGGTATGTTTCGGGTGTTTACCATAACAACACGCAGTACGACAATAATCTAGAGTACGTGCCACCACCTAGTTTTCCTACAACCAGCAGTTTTAATATTTTGTCCTGGCGCGAGGTCTTAACTAAGCCATAGTTTATTGTGTGTGCAACAATGGTCTTTGACCGATCGCCCTCAACCGTTATTTTGCGCGGGTGGTTGGTTCAACTGCTTTAGATCCTTATGTTTGTTTTGCCTCATCTCTTGTCCAAGGCGTTGGGCGGGGAAAAGTCTCCCATTGTAGCCTTTAAATTGTTTGGGCCGTGAAGCTGCCCGTCAAGCACGTAAATAAAACTGAGGGCTTTTTGGCCCTCAGTTTTTGGCTACAATATGAACCGATCTAGTTCAGATTGCTCTTGGTGAATGTGCCACCACCTTCGTACGTTGCCGTTAGGGTGTATTTCGCACAGTCTTTGGCGCTGTTATCGCAAGCGGTGTCGTCGCTAGCTAGAACATCATAGCTGTAGGCATTGGCTGCTGCAGCGGAAACCAGCGTCTGAGCGGCACCCTTAGGGTCTTTCAAGGCTTCGGCATCAAGGCCCTTCATGTTGCTGGCGCGCCACGAAGCGTCGTTCATGTTAGCCAACGTTGGGTACTTACCGTTTTGTGCGTAGTAAGCCTCAATCTGGCCATGCAGCGCTTTAACATCAGTCTGGCGCTCAGTGTTACGAGCTTTCTGTTGGATACCGGTAAAGGTTGTGATGACCAATGCGGCCAAAATGCCAATAACGACAATCACGATTAATAGCTCTACAATAGTGAAACCTTGTTCTTTACGTTTTAGAGTCATGATGACCGACCCTCCTTGATTAAAGTGTTTTAGTAAGAGCTATAA
>CAZJME010000051.1:0-5728 GCA_964547235.1 uncultured Candidatus Saccharibacteria bacterium | reverse complement strand
CTTGATTGCAGAACTACGGTAACCCTATTTGTACATGCCGACGTGGTTGTCTTGGTGGGGGTGGATGGAATCGAACCATCTACCAAGCGGTTATGAGCCGCCTGCTCTAACCGATGAGCTACACCCCCATAGTATTGCAAGAATAATGCAATATTGCTTTCCTTTGGGGTATCTCGGCTTATTCAGGAAAGCACGATTGTACCAGCCGGCTTTTCTGTAAACATATAAGCGCAGCATCGCAACAGGGGTAAGTATAGCAGAACAGAGAAATGCAGCAAAGGAGTTGTTATAATATAGCTAATGTTTGAAAAAATGAAAAATCTCACTAAACACCCCTATGTGCGCTCGCTCAGTGATGTACGCGTTCTTGGCCTTATAGGCTTTTGTGGGGTTGCAGTGCTTGTATCGTGGAGTGGTGTTAAGGCTATTCAAACTAACTATGGTTTGCAAAAACAGATTGCTCAACTAGAACAAGAAAATCAGGTACAGAGACTTGACAATACAAACCAAAAACTTAAGAACGAATATTATAAAACCGATGAATTTCTTGAGCTTGCTGCACGGCGGCAATTTGGCAAAGCCGCTCCTGGCGAGAAGGTAGTACTGGTGCCTAAGAAAGTTGCACTAGCCCACACCGTTGACCTCAGTGAGGATAAGGCCAAAGCAAAAAAGACCAGTGAAACTCACAAGCCAACGTATCAAAAGAACTTTGAAGCCTGGATTAACTTTTACTTGCACCGTTCAGAATAGTAGCCGAAGAATTATCTTCATGCAGTTCTGGATGATGAGTGTTGACACACTCCAAGCTTCTCGGTCGTAGCGACGATTCTATCCACAATCATCGACTGTCGTGGAGTTGGCTTATGAAAATGACATCTCATTAGTAAATCCATCATAAAATTAGTATCATAATGAGGTAAACATAACAGTCTTTCGGGGGTGGAAAGTGACACAAGCTAAGCCTGCGCTAACCGATCGTCAGCTTGAGCAGATCCATATGTTTTGGCGCGCCGCTAACTATTTGTCAGTAGGGCAAATTTATCTACGCGACAATCCCCTGCTCCGTCGTCCGCTCGAAGCTAAACACGTTAAAAAACTTTTGTTGGGGCACTGGGGTACTACACCGGGGCAAAACTTTATTTACGCTCACCTAAACCGCGTCATTAATAAGTTCGATACGAATATGATTTACGTCTCTGGCCCCGGGCATGGCGGACCAGCAGTAGTCGGCAATACGTATCTAGAGGGTACTTTTAGCCAGGTGTATCCGGATTGCCCGCAAAATGAGGCAGGTATGAAAGAGCTGTTTAAGCGATTCTCGTTTCCTGGTGGGTTGTCGAGCCATGCCTCCCCGCAAGTACCCGGTTCTATTCATGAAGGAGGTGAGTTGGGTTATTCGTTGAGTCATGCTTTTGGCGCCGTTTTTGATAACCCGGATCTCGTTGTGGCCTGTGTAGTAGGAGATGGTGAGGCTGAAACAGGACCGCTAGCAACATCCTGGCATTCTAATAAGTTTCTAAATCCCATATCTGATGGTGCGGTATTGCCGATTTTGCACCTTAACGGCTACAAGATTAGTAATCCCACTATACTTGCACGAATTGATCATGAAGAATTAGAACAACTGTTGCGTGGTTACGGTTGGGAGCCATACTTTGTTGAAGGGAGCGACCCGAAAGCGATGCATCAGCGTATGGCTGAGGTGCTCGATGTGGTTATGACGAAGATTCAAAATATTCAAAAAAATGCCCGGAGTAAAAAAGACCCAACTCGGCCTAGATGGCCCATGGTGGTGTTGAATAGTCCAAAGGGTTGGACGGGGCCTAAAACAATTGACGGTTACGTCGTCGAAGATAATTTTCGTTCCCATCAAGTTCCACTATTAGTTGACAAAGACCACCCGAACAACATTGCAAAGTTGGAAAAATGGCTTAAAAGTTACCACCCTGAAGAACTATTCGATAAGGAGGGGAAACTGTTGCCAAAGATTGCCAGCCTAGTCCCTAATGATGGCAAACGCATGGGTGCAAGCAAATATGCCAATGGCGGTAAGCTGTTGAGAGAACTGCACTTGCCTGACTTTCGTGAGTATGCTGTCGATGTTGCTTATCCTAGCGCTGGAGGGATCGGGAATACGCATGCCTTAGGGCCGTATCTACGCGATGTTATAAAGTTAAACAAGAATTATCATAACTTCCGTATCTTTGCTCCGGACGAAACAATTTCCAACCGTATGGAATCGGTTTTCGAAGTCACAAGCCGCCCATGGGAGGCTGCGCAACGTCCAAATGATGAGTTTCTGGCACCGCAAGGTGCGGTTATGGATGCTATGCTTAGTGAACATCAGGTAGAAGGGTGGCTGGAAGGTTACTTGCTGACTGGCCGGCATGGGCTTCTGCATAGCTACGAGGCTTTTATTCGTATTGTCGACTCAATGGTTAACCAGCACGCAAAGTGGCTCAAGATGTGTGCGGAATTACCATGGCGTAACACCATTGCCTCTCTCAATTACTTACTGACGTCGCACGTATGGCGACAAGATCACAATGGTTTTACACATCAGGACCCAGGTTTTATTGACCATTTAGTAAATAAAAAAGCTGCTACTGCGCGGATCTATTTACCACCAGATGCGAACACGCTCCTTTCAGTCATGGACCATTGTCTTAAGAGTCGAAACTACATAAACCTTGTTATATGTGGCAAGCACGATGCACCCCAATGGCTCAACATGGAAGACGCTATAGAGCACTGCACTAAAGGTATAGGCGTGTGGGAATGGGCGAGCAACGATCAGGGTGGTGAGCCGGACGTGGTAGTCGCGTGTGCTGGTGATGTTCCAACCATTGAGGCGCTAGCAGCTGTTTCGATTCTGCGAGAGCACTTACCACATCTCAAGATTCGTTTTGTAAATGTAGTAGATCTTATGCGCTTACAGCCCAACGTCGAGCATTCGCATGGTTTAAGCGACCTGGAGTATGACGAGATATTTACTGAGGATAAGCCAATCGTCTTTGCTTTCCATGGTTATCCGTGGCTTGTGCACCGCCTAACATACCGGCGTAAAAACCGTCACTTGCATGCTCGTGGCTATATCGAAGAAGGCACCATTACGACGGCGTTTGATATGACGGTTATGAATAAGCTCGATCGATTCCATTTGGTCATGGATATTATCGACCGAGCCATGCCGCTTTATGGGCACGCTGAGAAAATTAAAGAACTGATGGAAAAGAAACTTATCGAACACAAGAACTATATTGATGAACACGGTATTGATATGCCTGAAGTACGCAACTGGAAATGGAAGCCCTAGCTCGTTATGGCTGGAAAGTTGACCCTCGTTGTAAACCCGGGTAGCGCGAGTCGAAAGTATGCGCTGTATCGCGGAAAAACTCGGCTTGCAGCTCTACATTTTGAAACTGAGAATGGAGAAGTTGTCTACACGATAACGGTAGGTGGTCGAAAACCTAAAGAGCAAAACAAAGCTGGCGTTAATCATGTAGCCTTTGCCGCAACGCGACTTGTCGGCATTTTATCGGAATACAAAATCTTGAGTAAACAAGAAAAACTTGACGTGATTGGCGTTCGGGTTGTTGCGCCGGCTAGCTTTTTTGCACAGCATCGTAATTTAGATTCGCGAGCATTGGAGCTTTTGAAAAGCTTGGAGCCATATGCTCAGCTACATATCAATGCAACTTTGCAAGAAATTGAGCTGCTTGGTTCACTCTTCCCAAAAACTCCGCTAATTGGTGCGTCAGACAGTGCTTTTCACGCGTCTAAGCCAGAGCGGGCGCATGTCTATGCTATTCCACAAAGCGATGCCAAAAACTTAGATATATGGCGGTATGGCTACCATGGTTTGTCGGTTGCTTCAGTTGTAGCGCAACTCGAGCGTGCTAAGCAGTTACCAAAGCGTTTAATCGTTTGTCACATTGGTAGTGGGGTTAGTGTCACTGCAGTTCAAGAGGGCAAAAGCATAGACAATACCATGGGTTATTCACCGCTTGAAGGTCCTGTCATGGCAACGCGAAGTGGGAGCATCGACCCCAGTGCAGTGATGGTTATTGCACGGCGCTTAAGACTCGATAACCAAGGCATCGAACGATATCTGAATTTACAAGGTGGTTTGTTCGGGCTGAGTGAGGGTATGAGTGATATACGAGAGCTTTTGGTCGGCGAAAAAGCAGATAATAAAAAGGCTGTACTTGCGTTGGAAGTCTTCGTTTACCGTTTGCAACAGTCTATCGGGCAAATGGCTGCGGTGCTTAAAGGAGTCGATGGGCTGGTGTTTACCGGAACTGTTGGCGAGCGTTCATACCTCATGCGTCAACGTATCATGAATGGCCTATTGTACTTAGGGTTAAGTCTGGACCACGCTAAAAATCAGACTACCAAGTTGACTCATGACATCGTGCACATTCAACAGGCGAGACATCCTGCGCCGGTAATGGTGGTACCGGCTAATGAGGACGTATCCATCATGGAAGCCATCGATACAGTTCTTTAGCCTGTACGTCTTTATGAGTTAGCTATGTTTACAGTATGCCGTGGTAACGATTGGCCAAAGGTTGCACCGATGCTATCGGGAGGTCGTTCTTAACGTCTGTTTTGTTTCTTGGTCTTGTTTGCTTCTGGCGGCTGGTTTGCCTTCTATACGAAGAGCAAACAAAGTTACCGTTCGTATGTTTTTGCTGCGCTCGTGAATGCGGTAGCCTGTGCTTTAGTCTTCCCTGGGAACACTTCCATTTTGAGCTTTTCACCCGACATCACCTGGAACAACACGGTACCCTGAACAGAAGACGAGCCATATTGGACTCCAGTAGGCGAAAAGTTTGGTGACTGTGTTAACTCATACGCCACAACACCGCTCTCGGCAGTAATGGTGGCTGGGTCGGGTGCGTTGCCCTTTACGGCAAATGACTGGGGTGAGCCATCACCATACTCGCCGAAGGAGATGATTATGGTCTTACCATCAGCAACGTACGGGAAGATTGCTAGATGTCCGCTCCAGTAGCCGCGCTTACCGTCTTGGCTGACAGACTGACTACCGTCGCCAAAATAGTCTGTACCCTCGCGGAACCAGTTACCAATAAGCTTACCCGGCTGGTCGTAGTCTATCTTGCCGGAGCGTGGCTCTGCCTTGCGGATGTTCTTGGCAAGCATGGCGGTTTTATCTGCCGCGCTAAAGTATGAGAAGAAGTCGTCGGTGTGTACCTTCCAGAACTCACCCTTGTACTTATCGGGATGAATAAACCCAGGCAATGTCATGCCGAAGTTGTAGACTGCCGTGTCAAGGCTCTGAGCACCAACTCGGCCCACTTCCTGCCCTGCTTTAACGGGAATACGCAATTGAGAGTTATGTGCCTTGTCGTACTCTGCCTTGATCTTTGGATCTAAGCTTGTCATAAGGTCAAAATAAGTCACTGTTTGGCACGAATGCTGAATCGCAACACGCCATTCTGCCGGGCGCGACGTGCCGTCATTTACGTTAACTTCACGCTTACTAATGTCTACTATGTATCCATCAGCCATTGCATATACTGGTGCGGCATCACGGTGTGTCATATCCTTTGGGAAGAAATACAAGTGGTCAATAGGTGTAACGTGAGCACCAGCCGTCAAGCCAATTGGCGTAATCGTGCTAACATCATTCATGTCCATAGGCATGTGAGCCATTGCGATTCGTTGCTGGTTGCTACAGCCAGAAGTCCACGGGATTGTGCTG
>CAZJME010000050.1:0-5743 GCA_964547235.1 uncultured Candidatus Saccharibacteria bacterium | reverse complement strand
CCTTCCCTAGCTCGACCTGTTGCAATGATTGGTCACCAACCTCGGGTATATTTAATTGTGCTGAATTTTTCACATTTGCTACTTCGGCCACTGCCCTGCCATGCGTATCGAGTACATAACCACCCTTCGTGGTGTTGAGAATGATTCCGGGCTGTGCAATCACCAACTCAACAATCGGTCGTCTCCCCATCAATGGTAGCGTTACCGCGGTAGCACTGATCTCTGGAAACTCTTGGCGCATATTCTTATCAAAAGATTGGGAATCAAACGTTATCTTTGTCCGACTCGAGAATGTGCGTTGCAGGGTGCTTCGTGCGGCTTTCTCGTATTCCGACTGAGTGTGTACAACAAGGACATCATCATTCTGGATGACCACCTTGGGAGACTGACTGAGCGTTAGTGTGTACAGTATCGATACAGCTGCAGCGATAGTCACAAAATACAGCGGCACTTGTCGCCACTGGAGCTTCGGATGCCGACGCCGTACTTCTTTACGCCTGCCACCAAGCTCTTCAGTCGATATGCGGTTTGCGCGATACGAAAAAGTTGGGGTACGATCAGGCCTGCGCGTCAGACTACGCGGCTGCCGAGACCCAAAGTCGCGCGATTTAAAAAAACGCATGGTTAATCTTCAGCCTCGTGGATTAACAGCTCCGCAAGGTGCTTGGCTGCGTCAGGCCGACTGTGTTCATGCAGCCGCCGACCAAGTAACGTTCGTCGTTTCGGATCGGCAAGCAAACGGCTAATGGCCGATAATAGGGCGTCCTCATCCGCCCCGAGGACCGATTCCTCGATAACTTCTACGGCGTTGCCTTTAGCCATAGCCTCGGCATTACGAAGCTGATGACCATTGGTTAAGAGTGGATTTGGGATTATGATGCAGGCTCGTGACTGAGCGGCAAAATCAGCCATCGTATTAGCTCCTGCTCTCGCCACAATAACATCCGCAGCGCCGCTGTATTTATAGAGTTCTGGAACGAATTCTTCGACAATAAGTTGAGATTTTTTTGAAGGAACATCCCGTGAATAAGCTGCTTGAACAGCTGCCTTCTTCTTGCGTCCAGTAATGTGCAAAATATGTAGCTCGGGTACTTTTTCGAAAAGTGCTGCTGAAATAGAAGTAACAGCCTCGTTAAGAAGTACCGATCCATTACCGCCGCCCGTAACAAGCAGTGTCGGCGCTCCTTCTGCTATACCTAGCTCTTTTCGCCACGCGGCCTTTTGCCGCACACTAACTTCGGCAAAACCCTTCCCCACTGGCACACCAACAGTCAGCGTTTTAGCTGTTGGGTATGGGTAATTCTCTTTCGGGAGCGCTACCGCATGCAGACGAGCCCAGCGTGCAATGATGCGATTCGCCAGTCCTGGCACAGCATCGGAGTCATGAGTGATGAAGGGGACCTTGCGCACCGCAGCCGCGAGACCAAGTGGCACCCCGACAAAGCCGCCCTTAATAAAAATGATGTCGGGTCGTTCGCGACCCAACAAACGCCAACTCTGCCAACAGCCAACAATCACATACACGGCGTCTCTTAGGTTTTTGAGTAGTGTAGAAATATCTAACAGCTGCCGCCAGCCTTCGCCATGATAACGACGAAATTTGCCGGCCCGAATACTGACGACCGTATCAATTGCTAGATGCTCCCGCGGCAAGTCAGCCAGTCGATCGCCGGCCCCAATGACGTAGACGAGTTTAGCCGACGGCTTTTGTCGTCGTAACTCCTCAGCGACCGCCAGCACCGGGGTGATATGCCCCCCGGAACCGCCGCCGACCAATAAAATCTTCATTGCGTCCGCCCTCACTTACCTGCTCATCATGTTTAACATTATAGCTAGTATAACGCGAAACCTGGAAAGCAATACCAACCGCTCCGAGGATAAATACGATACTGGTTCCGCCATAGCTTATGAACGGCAAGGTAATTCCCTTTAATGGTAGTAGACCGATCATGGCTCCAATATTAATGATGGTCTGCGTACTGAGCCACGCCAGAACACCAACCACCAGAAGTCTGCTATAAATATCAGGAGCTCGCTCGATGATTGACTTTAGTCTTGAGAAAAACGCCACAAAAATACCAAGCAAAACCGACACCCCAATAAAGCCAAATTTTTCTGCCATAATAGCGAAAATTGAATCGTTGGCTGCTTCTGGCAAGTATCCATAGGCCTGCACGCCGTTTGCAAGCCCCAAGCCTCCAAAACCGCCCGAACCAACTGCTATAAGAGCCTGACACGCCTGGTAGCCAGAGCCTTGACAGTCACTTGCGGGATGCAAGAACGTTGAGAAGCGCGCCCTACGGTAACCGCTTGAAGCAATAAGTAGAGTTGTTCCACAGAGAATAATTACGCCTATGATGGCAATTCGCTTGAGCGGCAAGCCAATCACATACACCATGGCCGCCATAATCACTACCATAACTCCAGTCGAACCCAAGTCACTTTGGACACGAGCCACCACCAAGGCAATCGCAGCGAGTGCAATTAACAGTGGTTTAAACGTCAATTTAAAGTCGTTCAGTTTCCCTTGCCGAATCCTGTCCGTTAAAAAGCCTGCTAACCAAACCAGCAGAGCAAGTTTTATGAGTTCTGCTGCTTGGAATGACAAACCACCAACCTGGATCCAACGATAGGCGCCGTTCACCCGCTCCCCTGCCACACGTACTGCAATCGCTGCCAATGTTGCCGCGATCAACAAAGGACTTTCCAGTTTACGCCACCACTGCACTGGCAGGCTGCTCGTCAAGCTGAACGCGCCGATACCCAGAGCAATAGCAATGACTTGTTTGCTGACATAGTAATTGTCGCTCACATGCTTTTGAGCGCTGAGCCCAGGGCTAATAGCAAAGACAACCACTAGACCCACCGTTAGTAGCAACAAACTAAGAAGGAGTAGCCAATAGTCTGGCTTATGACGTCGCTGTAGTTTTTCAGAGCCCAAAGGACGACGTGTGCGGCGAGGGTTCATAGATACTTACCGATAAGAAAAATCATCAAACCGATAAAGGCACAAACTTGCCCGATAACCCAAAAGCGCATTGTTACCTTAGTTTCTGGCCAGCCACTTGCTTCAAAATGATGGTGCAGCGGCGACACTTTGAAGATCTTCTTGCCATTCCTTAGTTTTTTAGAGGCAATTTGCAGCACTACCGACCCCGCTTCGGCTACAAAGACCAGCCCAATAATTGGCAATAATGCTACGGTGTTCGTTAACATCGCCACCACACCAAGACTCGTCCCTAGTGCAAACGACCCAACATCACCCATAAAGAAACGTGCCGGAAAAATATTGAACCACGTGTACGACAGCAAACTTCCCACGATGGTGAGGCAAAAGGCCGCAATACCGTAGCGCCCCTCGAGAAAAGCAATGATGGTATACATGCCAAATGCGATACCCGCAAGACCACCCGCTAAACCATCGAGGCCATCGGTCATATTAACCGCATTCGCCGTTGCCACTACCACCAGCACAAATAACGGAATGATCAACCAGCCGATGTGCAGAGAGCCAATAACGGGCACGTAGATACTGCTGACTTCAAGCCGGTCATAGAACCACCAACCACCCACAAGAGCAATGGCGGTGATCAAAAACAGCTTAATTTTTGAAGGTAGGCCGGCGACACCTAGACCCTGCCCACTGATGTTAATATAATCGTCAATTAAACCCACTAAGCCAGCTCCTGCAAAGGCGGCTAACGGCAGCCACGTCTCGGTACGGTTCAAGTTCCAAAGCAATGTGACCAACGCAACCGTAACAACAAATATAATTCCAGCCATAGTAGGAATATGGCGTCGATGTTTTTCGGCATGGAGCTGAGTAAAAACCTTGGCCGTTTCTCCCGTTACAGCGGTCTGTCTAGGTTTTTTCCACCATTGAAAATGATAAGCTGCGGTTGTGTAGAGTGGTGTTATGACCATGCTGGCGATAAAACCCAGAAAACCAAGCGCTAAAATCCGAATGACAGTACTGATATGGACGGTAAGTAATAGGGTTTCACTGTTCATTTGTATTTCTACCTTTGCGTTATATTATACGCTACTGTCCTTTCGGTGTAACGTTAAAATTATTGATGAGCATAGTGACTAATGATGAAAAGATTGGTGCTGCAGCTCGCGACCCAGCATAGCCGCCAATTTTCGGTTCGTTAACCCGAGTAACGATGACATACTGTGGCGTATCACCACCCACAAAACCCATGAATGTACCATTAAAACGATCTTCGTAGTAACCTCCGCCCGGCTTAGTAATTTCTGCTGTGCCGGTTTTGCCTCCGATTCCATAGAGTCCACTGGGTTTTGGCAAGCTATACAATTGATAGTTTTTTGCAATCACGTTTTCCATCAGCCCCACAATATCCTTACTAGTTTGCGTGTTAACCACACTTTTAATGAGCGCTTTGGGCTGAGTAACGATAGTTTTCCCTCTGCTGTCCGTCGTTTTATCCACCAGATGAGGCTGGTAGTAGGTTCCGCCGTTGACAACGCTTGATAGAGCGGCCCCCATTTGTAACGGCGTCGCTGTCATTCCCTGCCCGAAGGCTGTGTTGGCGTATTGAATATCAAGTCCGAAACCTTTATTTGGGTCGGGTATAGAACCACTCGCCTCATAGCCCTGCTCTATGCCAGTTGCTTTGCCTAAGTGATAATGGTTAACCATGTAGTCATACCAGGCTTCGCGTGCTTTTTTATTGACGTCGCCACCTCCCATTTGTTTCAGCAAAAAAACTGCCCCTGTGTTCAATGATAGCTGGAGAATATCAGCAACGCTTCTTTGCCCGGGCCCACCATCTTCTTCAATATTCGTTACCGTTGCATCTCCAATCTTAAAAAAGCTGGGATCGTAATAGGTCGTATCCTTTGTAACTACTCCTTGATTAATCGCAGCAGCTGCCGTAAGCGGTTTCATAATAGAACCAACCTCTAGTGGCGAACTCACTGCGGCATTATTAAAGACATTACCATCATCAACTTTAAAGAACTCCCCAGGATTGTACGTCGGGTAGTTAGCCATTGCTTTGATGGCACCCGTTTTAGGATCCATGATAAGTGCACTACCCGATTTTGATTTTGCCGCGTCCAGACCTGCCTTAAGAATGTCTTGTAGCTGCCGCTGCATAGAAATATCGATAGTTAAATCTATGCGCGCACCATTTTTCGGTTGCGTAATGATATTATCTTGATTCGAAACCAACGGAACGCCACTAGCATCAGTGATCGCTTTCAATTGTCCAGGAGTTCCAGATAGTTGTTTATTGAGTGCTTGTTCAATGCCATACTTACCTTCCCCATCATCATTCACGAAACCAAGTAACTGGGCAGCCAAGTCGCCTTGAGGGTATGTTCGTTGCGAGGCCTCACGAGTCCCAAGCCCTTTAATCTTCAGGTTATCAAGCTTGTCTTTTTGATCCTTTGGCAGTTTTTTAGCAAGGATGGCATACCGCGTGCTAGCTTGCATGCTTTTCTCATACTTGCTAGCATCACCACCTATAATTTTTTGCACCGCTAAGGCGGTCTTGCCAGGATCCTTGATAAATTTTGGATCCGCAAAAAGTGTATAACGTTTTTCGTTTAACACCAGTGGGATCGTTTGGTCGCCGTCATGTGCTTCAATAATGCCCCGATCCGCGGGAATCTCGTATTCTTTCAATTGCCCGCTTAATGCAGCCTTCTTGTAATACTCGTGTTGGATAATTTGCAAATAAAAAAGCCTTACGCCAAAAGCTACAAAAACTATCAC
>CAZJME010000049.1:0-5752 GCA_964547235.1 uncultured Candidatus Saccharibacteria bacterium | reverse complement strand
TGTCAAAACCAAGCTTTCGACAAAATGATATTATTAACTCAGCACGTTTGCCTGTAGCAGCGGTTACGACAATACGCTTTCCCTCTATACCATCTTCTATGGTTTGCGGGCCGAATAATGGATGAGTTAAAAGAACATCTCTATGCTCTGGCAATATCTTTGCAATTAGTTGGGCCGGTATAACTTTTACCGAACATACATCTAGCAACAAACTGGTCGTAAGCAAGTGCGTCGCAAGCTCGCCAAGGACCTGCTCGTAACTAGCCAACGGTACACAAAGCACCACCACATCACACCGCGCAACTTTGTCTATGGATGCTTGCTTAACTCGATTTGGTAGAGTTTTGGCACTACGTAGTTTTACGAGAACCTCTATGTCCTTCGGGATCAGGCTCGCGACCAGCCTACCAAACTCTCCAAACCCAACTAAACCAACCGACTTAATATCACTCATCACCGAACTCTTTTGCAATTGCTTGATGACGCACCACGACATTGTCAATAATCAAGCGTTGGATAGCCTGGGCTAACTTTGGATCAACTCCCTTAGTACGCGCCAAAGTTGCAATTCGCGCTGCCTGCGCAGCTTCCCGCGTCGGATCGACAAGCGGAAATTTGTTAGCAACTTTTATCTTACCAATCTGCTCTGTTACTTGAAAACGCTGCGCCAACACCTCCAACAACTGACTATCTAATTTGTCTATCTTTTCCCGTAATTTCTGTAACTCTTCCATTTCTTCTCCTTAATAAAACCTGTTCAATGGCAGAAAATTTTGTAAAGTACAATGGAGCCGCCACTATATTGTTTTAGTATGATAAACCAAGATTGTCACAAAACAGAGCATGATAGAAATAATAAGACCTTTGAGCATACTTGCAAACTCTAGTGTTTCTTTTTGCGATGACCACGGTTGTTGCTCCACAGAAAAATAAAACTTGTCAAAGCAGCGGATCCAACAAGGACACCTTGGAATTGTTGGAGTTGACTCCAGACACTGGACGTTGTAATCGTATATTTTGTTCCCTCGGTCAACAAAGGGATGATAAGGATTGCAGTCACCATACCCGTTAGTAGCGCAGGGATAAAATTAAACACATGTCGACTGCCGCTGACAGTCTTACGCATGAAAAGCAAGGTAAGTACCGCTGGCAAAATCAAAAAACCAATGCGAACGGCAACGTGTAATGCCTGATTCGAGCTAGGTACGAAGGAGTTAAATAACTGCAGGACATCGTCTCCGACGAATGTCTGCAACACACTGCCGGCACAAAGCGCCAAAAATACTAAAGCCGCGTTAATGCGAAAAACTAAGATTAAAACCACGGGCACAACGGCAAGTGCGCTCAAAAGGATAAGCGGATTCATACCACAATGATACCACTAAAAGCTTAGTGTCGAGCCGATACTAACGTGGTTGCGCATGACATCACCAGCAGGCAGCTCTAATACATAACGAGCGCGCTGCCCGCAGAACTGTTTGGGATAGCTCGCAGGTGTAAGCAATTCTTTCACGGCAACGACGCGGTTATTTGAAGCTAACCAAACAACATCAATGGCAAAGCGCATATCTTTCATCCAGATACAATGTTTATCCTCGTCCGTAAAATCAAATAACATAGCCTGTTGTGGCGGTAGACCCTTTCGACCACTCAAACCCCGCGACAGCAGTGCTTGGCTTGAGACAACCTCGGCGTGCCAGAGGAATCTTGAACATGGCGACGAACCAGAACAAACGCTAACGTACGGTGTTTTCGATTGAACCGCCTGCGATATCACGGCCAAGCAAACTAGCAATCCTACAACTAAACTGAGGAGCAAGAACCTACGCGCCAATCCGGTCTTTGCGCTGTTTCGCTTTGGCGTTCTGCTCGACATACTCGATGATTTTCTCGGCAACATTACGATCGGTCACTTTCTCGATACCAAAACCGGGGCTCGGGTTGACCTCCAAAACTAGTGGTCCCCGAGACGATCGCATCATGTCAACACCGCAGATACTAAGACCCATGGCACGAGCAGCTTTGACAGCAATCTTCCGTTCTTCATCAGTGAGCTTTACGGGGCTGCCCTCACCGCCCTGATGCAAGTTGCTACGAAAATCATCGTCTAAGCTCTGGCGCTTCATGCTGGCAACCACGCGACCACCAACAACAAAAGCACGAATATCTTCACCTGCTGATTCTTCAATAAATTCTTGCACTAAAAAGTTTACACCTTCGACATAGAAGGCCTGCATTACAGCTTGAGCAGCTTTCTTAGTTTCAGCCAATACAACACCGTTGCCGTGCGTACCACGAGCTACTTTAATAATTAGGGGCGTACCGCCGGCTTGTTCAATAACGTCATCGACATCGCTGGTTTCACGAGCGAACACCGTCTTTGGGATACCAACATCAGCCCGGCCCAAAATTTGCATACTGCGTAGTTTGTCGCGCGAACGGTTGATAGCAATTGAGCTACTCGGTGTATAAACACCCTGCATCTCAAATTGCCGCACCATTGCGCTACCGTACTTAGTAATACTTTGTCCGATGCGGGGGATGATAGCATCAATGTCAGTCAAATCATCACCTTGATAACGGACTACTGGGCGATTCTTTTCAACCGTTACATAACACTCAGCGTGATTAATGACGCGTACTTTGTGACCGCGCTTGATAGCCTCTTCTTTGAGACGCTGGGTTGAATAGTTTCCCGGGCCGCGGGAGAGAATTGCAATATTCATAAATTATTCCTCGATATCCTCTTCATCTATGGGCATTGTAACACCATAATGCTCTTTCAATTGTAAACGATTCAGGCCGCTGCGAGCTACATCGACTACAAAACGATGTTTGAGCAACTTGCGACCAACTAATACCGGGAAAAGATTTTTAGAACGATCCGCTAGCGTAAAGGAGCTCGTCATGATTTTGGAGCCCATTTTTACCCGTAAGTCTATTTCGTAGCGTACTTCTTGCTGTCCAAAAGAGTTAGTGACCGTGACCCTATCGTACTCAGCGAAATCACTTGTTACCGTTTCTGGTGCACATGGATGCCCGAGTAGCGTTACTCGAAGTACCTTTTTGCCATCCTTGGTCACTTCTTTTGCCTCAGTACAATGGATCGAGGAGCGGAAGGCGCCCGTGTCTATCTTGGCAGGCACTTTGGTTCCAGACTCGACAAGTTCGAGCATTTCAGCCCGACCGATGATAGCTTGGAAGTTTGTCATACCTCGTCCTCCTCTGTTAGATTACAGTTTTATTTGTAATTCTTCTATTTTAACACTTTTCTGTTATTTTGCAATGCTTCAGTTAGTGTTTTGCCACTCTTAGGTAGGCAAGAACTATCACTGTCACAATAACAATCAGGAGCAGTATCATCATAGGTATAAAGCCGCGTTGGTTCAATTGGCGATTCATTTTCCTTCATTGTAGCCATCGGGGGAGATAAGCACAAGGGCTCTCGGTAGCGACACGGCGCGACAACAAGTAAACTCATCTACATCTCAGTTTAATGAAGTTCTACAACAAAAAACAAAGCGACAAAGAGAACTATTATCTCATCACTGTTAAATACTAAACAGCAAACAACGACACTGAGCTTTAAGCTTTCGCCATCATCAGGACACACGCCGGATAGTTATCGCAGACAAAAGACTTGTCAAGGTTCGACCCGCAAATGCCATGCACGCAGACGAGCGAAATAAAGTCGCCATGCGACACATGGTCAAAATTTCGGTAGTGGGTAGTATTGAAGTGGCGTCTTTGCCACTGGCTACTAATACGGTAGCCTGACGTTAGATAACAGATCGGAGATGGCGGACTCATGCGGCAGACTTCCCGAAAGCCGACTAACCGGAAAAGTCGTGTCGACCATTACTGAGATTTTAAATAGTAGGTTGACCTGACGGTCAACCTACTCAACATTAAGCCCCATAAACAACATGACTACCCAAGTCCCATGGATCTACTCAAGGCTGACGAAGGTGTCACGACTTGAATGAGAATTCAGCGAGATGGTATAATAACCAGCAACAAAGTAGGTGTTGGTTGAGGTGGAATATGAGACGCGCGTTAAAAGCTAAGTTACACAAGGTGATGATTGAGGCAAGGTCTATCGGTGGCAGCATAGCCGGTGTTAAAAGAAAAGTTACAAACAGTAGGCCTTACCGAAAAACCAAGATTACCGCCAAAAAAGTCTATAGGCATACACATCATCATTTAGCCCAAAAACCTCACGATAAATTAATGATTAAGTCTAGACGCTACGCCCAGTGGCATAATTGGCAGTACAAAAAAATAACCCACAAACACGTTCATATAGTTATTGCCACAGTATGGACTTTTGTGGTTGTTACCTTGCTTATCACCCATGCCATCCCCACCCAGGCTCTAAGTACCTGGAGTCAAACCGACTGGAGCGGTGGCCAGGGTGGTAGTACTGCTAACCAGTATGCTAGCAAAGATAATATTGATATAAATAACGGCAGTTTTAGCATTAGTCCTAATCGAAAATTAGATAATAGTGGGTTTGAGACAAATTTGGATGACTGGCGGTTTGCTGCCGGTGAAATTCGGCTTAACAATAAAAGCGTTTATTCTGACGATGGATATGCGGGAGAAATAATGCATGGAGATGTAGATGGAGATGGAGACCTGGATATCGTTGGTTTTAGTGATACCAACGTATTCGTGCAGAAAAACAATGGTGACGGCAGTTTTGCGACTAAGGTTGACTATGGTGCTGGATCGTACCTGGATTCTATGGCTGTAGTGGATGTTGATGGAGATGGAGACCTGGATATCGTAGCAAGCAATTATTCTAGTACTGGGTTGGTATATGTGCTAAGGAACAATGGGGTTGGCACCTTTGCGACCCCCGTAAGCTACAGTACGGGCAGCTATCCTGGCTACGTTAATAGTGGGGATATAGATGGAGATGGAGACCTGGATATCGTAACGCTTAGCACGGGAGGTATCAATGGATATACCGTATTTATACTCAAGAATAACGGAGATGGTACTTTTGCTACGAAGACACCTCTAGGCGTAGCTACCGCGAATATTGCGGCCCTAACATTAGGCGACATTGATGAGGATGGCGATCAGGACATTATTTACGGGACGTATAATTTTAGCGTCGTCGCCCTGAAGAATAACGGCAGTGGTACCTTCGCAACCGATGCAAGCTATGCGATTGGGAATTCTGCGGTGCGCAGTATCAAACTAGATGACATCGATAATGATGGTGATTTAGATGTTATCGGCATTGATATGATGAGTAGTTTATTATTCACGCTTAGCAACAGCGGCGATGGCAGTCTTAATAACCTCAAGAACTACACAACAGGTGATGCTCCAACTGGTTTGGCCGTGACCGACCTAGACGATGACGGCAATCAAGATATTGTTGTCGCCAATACCGACTCTACTACCAATACCGGCAACTACATACTGTCAGTTTTTAAAAACAACGGTACCGGAACATTCAGTAGGGCCGACCATAATACACCCGAGCCACCTGAGCAACTAACCATTGGAGATCTAGATAACGACGGCGATCAGGACATTGTAACTACAAGCTATTTTGGTGGCAGTCTATTCGTTGTTGATAATATAAGTGACCATGATATCCGTTCTACCGAAAAATCCTATAATTCGACTGCTTCAGCCAAGGTAGTTACTTCCACCAAGTCTGGCCAACTGGTGCAAACCAAAAATGTCGGCAATACCAGCCAGTATACCCTAGAAGCTTATGTTTATAAAGACG